>JBGAOL010000068.1:0-13258 GCA_044221825.1 Gemmatimonadales bacterium | reverse complement strand
GTGGCGCTGAAGCTCACCGGGTTGCCGCTGATGCCGCTGCCGCTCACGGTGGCGGTCACCGTGTTGGCGCCGGCCACCGGGCCGAGCGTCCAGCCAGCCACGGTGGCGACGCCCTGGGCGTCGGTCTGCGGCGTGGCGCCGTTCAGGCTGCCGCCGCCGGCGGTGATGGCGAAGGTGACGGTGATCCCCGGCACCGGGTTCCCCGCGCCGTCACTCACCAGCACCGCGGGCGGGCTCGCCACCGCGCTGCCGGCCGCGGCCGACTGCGTGGTGGGCGCGTTGGCCGCGACGGCCGCCGGGGCCGCGGCGAGCACGAAGGTGTCCGGACGTGTCCAGGCGAGGCCCGCGCTCGTGAAGATGAACGAGTACGCGCCGGGGCCGTCGAGCGGAGCGCCGGCGCCAGCTGGCGGTGCCCTGCGCCGAGGTGGAGGCGCTCCGGCCACCAGGTCCACCACGCCGCCCGGCCCGTGTTGATCGCGGCCGTTCACGGTACGGCCGGCGGTCGCCACGGAAGCCGCCCGCCGCGTCCTGCACCTGCACCACCGGCTGCTGCGGCAGGATGATCCCGCTCTGCGGCGAGCCGCCCGGCTGCGTCACCACCGCCAGCCGGGTGGCGGGCGCCGGCCGTGAGCGTGATGGCGCTCGAGGTGACGCCGGTGATGTTGGCCGCCGAGAAGGTCAGCGTGTAGCTCCCGGCGAGGCCGGTGAGCGACAGGTTGGTGAAGCTGGCGACGCCGTTCACCGTGGTGACCGTGGTGGTGCCGCCGAGCGTGACGCTCCCCGCCGTGGCCTGGATGGCGACGCCGGTGGTGGTGAGCGGGTTGCCGTTCTGGTCCTGCAGCTGCACCTGCGGCTGCGTCGCGAAGGCGCTGCCGCTCGCGCTGGTGGCCGAGGGCTGCGTGAGGATGGCGAGCCGCCCGGCCGAGCCGGCGGTGCCGGTGGCCGTGAAGGTCACGGTGTCGGTGCCGCCCACCAGCGCCGCGAAGGCGATGAGCGTGTTGCTGCCGGCGGCGCTCCCGAGCGTCCAGCCCTGGGCGGCGAGGCCCTGCCCGTCGGTGGCCACCGTCGGCGCACCGACGCTGCCGCCGCCTGCCGTCACCTCGAAGTTGACCGTGACCCCGCTGACCGCATTGCCCGCGGCGTCCGTGACCTTCACCGCCGGGTTGATGGCCACCGGCGAGCCCGCCACCGCCGACTGGCCGTTCCCCGCCTGCAGCGCGAGCGCCGCCGCCGGCCCGGCCGAGAGGGTGATGGTGCCGCTGGTGAGGCCGGTGAGCCCGGTGCTCGCAAAGCCGAGCGTTCGCGGCCCGGCCAGGCCGGCAATCGTGAGGCCGGTGAAGGTGGCCTGACCCAGCGCGTCGGTGGTGGCGGTGGTGGTGCCGCCCAGAGTGCCGCCGCCGCTCGCGAGGCTCACCGTGACGCCCACGCCCGCCTGCGCCACCGCGTTGCCGCCGCCGTCCTGCAGCTGGACCACCGGCACCGTGGTGAGCGGCACGCCGCTCTGCGCCGCGGCGGCCGGCGGCGTGACGAACGCCAGCTGCGTCGCGGTGCCCGCCGTGAGCGTGATGGCGGCGCTGGTGACGCCGGTGAGCCCGGTGCCGCCGAAGGCCAGCGTGTAGCTGCCGGTGGCCCCGCTCAGCACCAGGTTGGCGAAGCTCGCCTGGCCCTGCGCATTGGTGGTGACGCTCGGCGTGCCCCCGAGCGTGCCGCCCGCGCCCGTGGCGATGGTGGCGGTGAGGCTCACGCCGGCCTGCGCCACCGGGTTGTCCGCCGCATCGAGCAGCTGCACCACCGTGGCCGGCGCCAGCGCCTGGCCGCTCTGGCCGGTGGCGGGCGGCGCCGTGACGAATGCCAGCTTGGCGCCGCTGCCGGCGGAGAGCGTGATCGGCGCGGAGGTGACGCCGGTGAGGCCGCTCGCCGCGAAGCCCAGCGTGTAGCTGCCGGCCGGTCCGGAGATGGCGAGGCCGCTGAAGGCCGCCTGGCCCTGCGCGTTGGTGGTGACGGTGGTGGTCCCGGCCAGCGCGCCACCCGTCGAGACGCTGACCGTGACCGCCACGCCGGCCTGCGCCACCGGGTTGTTGCTGGCGTCACGGAGCTGCACCACGGGCTGCGTGGCCAGCAGCGAGCCGCTCTGCGCGGTGGTGGAGGGCGCGGTGGTGAGCGCCAGCTGCGTGGCCGTGCCGGCGCCGATGGTGATGGTGCCGGAGCTGACGCCGGTGAGGCCCGGGGCGCTGAAGGCGAGCGTCCGCCCGCCGGAGCTGCCGCTGATGGCCAGGTCGGTGAACGTGGCGACGCCGCCGGCGTTGCTCTGCTGGGTGAGCGTGCCCCCGAGCGTCCCGCCGCCGGTGGCGATGGCGGCGGTGACCTGCACGCCGGCCTGCGCCACGGCGTTGCCCGCGAGGTCCTGCACCTGCACCGCCGGCTGCGGCGCGAGGAGCGCCCCGCTCTGCGCGGAGGCGCCCGGCGCCGTGGCCAGGCCGAGCTTGGTGGCCGGCCCGGCGCCGAGGGCAATGGTCACCGTGGTGTCGAGCGCGAGGGCGCCGGCGCTGGCCACGAGGGCGTAGCCGCCCACGGGGCCCACGAGGTCGAGCCCGCTCCACGCCACCGTGCCGCCCGCGCCGGTGACCTGTGAGGCGCCGCCCCGGAGGGTGGCCCCGCCACCCAGCACCGTGAGGCTCACCGTGGTGCCCGCCTGCGCCACCGCGTTGCCGAACTGGTCCACCAGCCGCGCCTGCGGCTGGGTGGCCAGCGCCACGCCCACCTGCGCCGCCGCGCTCGGCTCGGTGGTGATGCGCACCCGGGCGGCGGCGCCCGCGGCCGCCGTGGCCGTGAAGCTGACGGGATTGCCGCTGATCCCGGTGCCGGCCGCGGTGGCGCTGAGCGCGTTGCTCCCCGCCACCGTGCCGAGCGTCCAGCTGGTGAGCGTGGCCACACCGCCGGCGTTGGTGGGGATGGACACACTCGGCCCGCTCCCCTGCCCGTCGGACACACTGCCGCCGCCCTGGGTCACCGCGAAGGTGACCGTGACGCCGGGGACCGGGTTGTTGTTCTGGTCGGTGACCTTGACCGACGGCAGCGCGGTGACCGCCGCGCCCGCGGTGCCGGCCTGGCTGGTGGCGCTCTGCGCCTGGATGGCCGCCGGCTGCGCGCTGGTGCCGGTGGCGCTGAAGCTGACCTGCGGCAGGCCGGTGACCGCCGCGGTGACGGTGTTGCACCCGCCACGGGCCCGAGGTTCCAGAAGGTGAAGGCCCGGCCCTGCGCGTCGGTGACGCTGCTCTGCGCCGTGACCGAGCCGCCGCCGGTGGCCACCACCCAGATGACGCTGAGCCCCGGGACGCCGTTGCCGTTGGCGTCGCGGGCCTGCACCACGAGGGAGTCGGTGAGCTGGAAGCCGGCGGGCGCCGTCTGCGCGTCGCCGTGCACCTTGACCAGCGTGGTGGCGCCGCCCGCGGTGGCGGTGTGCGTGAAGCCGACGGGCGAACCCTTGAGCCCGGCCGACGCCGCCGCAGCCGACTGCGCGCCGGCGTTGGGGCCGAGGCGGCGGGTCACGGCCGTGCGGCCGTCGGCGCCGGTCACGGTGCTGGCCGCGCTCACCGAGCCCTGGCCGCCGGGCACGGTCCAGGTGACCGTCCGCCCGCTGATCGGGTTGCCGAACCGGTCGGTGACCAGCACGCCGAGCGAGTCGGTGAGCAGCGCGCCCACCGTGCCCACCTGCCCCTGGCCCTTCACCACGAAGATGGTGTCCGCGGCCGCCGCGAGGGCGGTGGCGGTGAACGGTGTCTTGAGGACGGTGGTGGCGGGGGGCACCACGATCACCCGCGCCTCCACCCGCTGCTGGCCCGCGAGGGTGCCGAGGAGCCAGACGCTCCGGGCCTGGCCGTCGGCGTCGGTCACGGCGGTGTCGGGGATCAGGTCCGCCCCGGCGCCGCCGGCGATGGCCTGGAACACCACCCGGGCGCCCTGCACCGGCCGGTCCTTGGCGTCGGTCACCCGCGCGATGAGCGTGTCCGGGAGCGGCTGCCCCACGGTGCCCGACTGCCCGTCGCCCGCGAGGACGGCGATGGCGGTGGGCAGGCCTTCGGAGGGAAGGGTCAGGTCATCGCCCCCGCCGCAGCGCACCAGGGTGGCGGCGCAGAGGAGGGCAAGGAGAGCGCGACGGATGGGACGACTAGACACCACGGGACCTGCGGGCAGTAGACGGATACGGCGACGGCAGGGGTCGTGCCTATCGCGGGAGGGGGAGGGTAGCACCTAAATGCCGATGGCGCCAGCAGTTCCGAATCGTCGCCCAAGGCGAAAAATGGAACTTGTTGTGGCATCACCACATAGGTGTACGCTTGCGGACACCCCCCCGAGGAAAAGACGCAACAATCCGGGGTGCGGTTCTCAGCGCTCCGACGGGCGGCGGAACCGGAACAGGAAGCCCCCCACCAGCGCGATGGTGGCGAAGGCGAACCACTGGATGGCGTAGCTCAGGTGGGCGCCCTCGTCGAAGGCGGGGGCGTCGTCGCGGCGGGGGAGCTTGGGAGCGCGGAGTCCGGCGTCTGCAGGATGTAGTAGCCGGCCACCGGATAGGGGAGCCGGGCGCGGAGCGCCGCCAGGTCCACCCGCCGCCAGGTGGTGACGCCGCCCTGCTCCATGGGCTGCCCCTCGACGCCCTAGTCCGGCAGCGTGAGGCCGATGCCCGCCACCCGCACCACCCCATCCTCCACGAACTTGGCCGGGATCGATGGTCTGGGCATCGGGGCTCGACACGTAGCCGCGCTGCACCAGGATCGCCGTGTCGCCGCGCAGCGGCCGGAGCGGCGTCACGAACCGGACCCCCGGCACGCCCTGCACGATCTGCCCCCGCAGCACCACCTCCGCCGCCGCGTCGTACCGCCCCGTGATCACCACCCGCCGGTTCTGGATCCCGGCGCCCGCCACCGTGGCCGCCTGGGCCGGATCATCGAGGTCCACCACCGGCCGGCCCCGGCGCTCCGCGGCGACGGCATTGATGGCCCGCTTCTCCTGGAGCCGCGATACCTGCCAGATGCCGAGCCGAATGAAGACCAGCGCGAGCACGACGGCGAGGCCAAGGAAGAGGTTGGCGCGGCCGCTCGTGGTCATCGAAAACTCTCCAGCCGCTCTCGGCGGACGAAAATTTGTGAGTCGTCAGGCTGTGGAAAAACTCGGCAAGCACTGCCGGCAGAACGACTTGAAAGGAAGTTCGAAATCTGGTCCGCCGCTTGCATCTACAGGGGTCCGGCAGCTCGTCACGAGTCCCAAACATAACCAGCCGGAGCCGCACTCCATGCGCCCCGTCGCCCTCACCACCCTGCTCCTCGCCGCCCTCGCGGCGCCGCTCCTGGCCCAGTCGGGCAAGGACCGGCGCGGCGAGAATCCGTACCTGCGGGAGGTGCCGGACAGCACCGAGGCGAGCGCATCGAAGGTCGGGATCATCACGACATGGTAGAGGAAGACGACGCGCCCCGAGTGACCACTTCCGGCCGCGCTTCTACGCCGGCTTCAACCCCGGCGCGGCGGCGCTCTCCATCCGGCCGCACGGCGGGCTCGCCTACGCCCCGTCGCACACGGTGCCGACGGCGTCGTTCGGGGTGGGGGCGCAGGTGGCGCCCGAGTTCTCGGTGGGGCTCGAGACCATGGGCTGGATCAACTTCACCGGCAACCAGACCGTGGAGACCACCGGCCTCCTCCTCCTCGGCGGGCGGCTGACGCCGGCGCCGTCCTCGGGGCTCTACCTGCGGGCCGGCGGCGGGGTCGGCGCGTACCAGCTGCAGTGGGAAGACTCGTGGTGGAACGACCTCTTCGACGACGGTTACTGCGACTGCGACGTGCCGCTGGCCTTCGACGTGGGGCTGGCGTGGAACGTGGGCGCGGGGATCCTCGTGCCCGTCGGGACGCACACCACGATCGGCCCCGCCGTGGACCTGTATTTCCTCGATGTCGGGGGCCCGGGCGGCTATCGCCAGCGGGTCCTCACCCTTGGCCTCACCGTTCAGTATTCCGCACACGACTAACCAGGAGGTTTCCCGTGCGACGCATCGTCTTCACCACCCTGGCCCTCCTCGCGCTGGCGCTGCCGGCCGCGGCCTACGCCCAGGACGACAGCACCACCGAGCGCCGCCCCGCGCGGCCGCGCGATCGCGACGGCGATTGCCGCTGCGGCCTGCGTGAAGTGCGCGACGACGACGGCGGGCCGAGCCGCCGGCGCGGCCTCTGGTTCTCGGCGGGCCTCGGGGCCGGGTCGGAGTCGTTCGACGCCAACGACGGCCTGGGCTGGAGCGACGACCAGGGCGGCGGCATGGTGTTCCTCAAGCTGGGCGGCACCGTCAGCCGCTCGTTCCTGCTCGGCGTGGAGCTCAACGGCTGGGCGCGGACCTATCGTTACGAGGGCTACGACCGGTCCCTCGGCACCATCATGGCGGTGGGCCAGTGGTACCCGGCCCGGAACAGTGGCCTCTGGCTCAAGGGCGGGCTCGGCTTCGCGGCGGACGTGTACGACGAGTACGGGCCCGGCGGGCGGACCATCACCGAGAACGGCTCGGCGGTCTCGATCGGCCTCGGCTACGACATCCCGGTGGGGCGGCGCGCGTCGATCACGCCGCTGGTGGACATCCAGCGGCAGCACTACGACACGCACGACGAGCGGGTGGTGGGGATCGGGGTGGGGATCACGCTGCACTGAGGTCCGGCGCGCGGTTCACCGCAGAGGCGCGGAGAGGCGCGCAGGGACCCAACGCAGAGACACAGAGGGCACAGAGAACAGCAGGAGAGATCCACTCTGTTGGCATGGTGCCACCCCGAGTTGGGGACCGATTCCCACGCCTGGTGCCACATCACCGGACTCGATCCACCCCTCAAAGTCCTCTGGGCCATCTGCCCTCTCCGAGCGCAGGTCCTCTGCGCCCTCTGCGCCTCCGCGCCTCTGCGGTGAAACCGGCGCCGAGGCAACGCCACAACGACGGCGATCGTCGCAGCTGCTCGATGGTCGCCGTTCGCGCTCGCGCTGGAGGCGGGCGGCGGTGCGCTCGGCCTGGCGGAAGGCGCGGAGGAGGTTCTCGCCCGCGAGCTTCTTGAGGTTGGCGTCGCTCCAGCCGCGGCGCATGAGCTCGGCGAAGAGCACCGGGTACTTGGACACGTCCTCCATGCCGACCGGGAGGTCCGTGGTGCCGTCGTAGTCGCCGCCCAGGCCCACGTGGTCGATGCCGGCCACCTTGACGATGTGCTCGATGTGGTCGGCCACGTCGGCGATGGTGGCGGGCGGGACGGGGTGCGCGGTGCGGACCTGGCGGGCGATGCGGCGGCGCTCGGTGGAGTCGGTGATGCCGCGGGTGGCGGCGGACACGGCGCTGTCGCCGGCGAGGTCGGCGCGGCGGTTGGCGTCGGAGATGAACGACGAGACGAACGTCACCATGACCACGCCGCCGTTCTTCGGCAGGCGGGCCAGGATGGAGTCGGGGACGTTCCGCTTGTGGGGAGTGATGGCGAAGGCAGACGAGTGGGAGAAGATGACGGGAGCCTCGGCAACGTCGAGCACGTCACTCATGGTGCCGGGGGAGACGTGGCTCAGGTCCACCAGCATGCCGAGCCGGTTCATCTCGCGGACCACCTCGCGGCCGAAGGGGGTGAGGCCGCCGTGCTTGAGGGTGTCCTGCGCGGCGTCGGCCCAGTCGAGCGTCACGTTGTGGGTGAGCGTCATGTAGCGCGCGCCGAGGGCGTAGTAGGAGCGGAGGGCGCCGAGCGAGTTCTCGATGGCGTGACCGCCCTCCATGCCGAGGAGGGTGGCGATGCGGCCCTTGCGGCGCGCGGCGACGATGTCGTCGGCGGTGAGCGCCAGCGTGAAGGCCTCGGGGTAGCGCGCCACCATGCGCCGGGCGATGTCGAACTCCTCGAGCTGCACCCGGGCGTAGCCGCTGTCCTTGATCTCGCCGGGGATGTAGATGGACCAGAACTGCGCGCCGACGCGGCCCGCGCGGAGCCGGGCGATGTCGGTGTGGCCGGGGGTGCGGGAGCGGAGGTCGTAGGCGGCGACGTCGCGCGGGTGGTCCTTGGCCATGCGGATCTCCCAGGGGAGGTCGTTGTGGCCGTCGATCAGGATGGTGTGGTCGAGCAGGCGCTCCGCGCGGCGCAGCAACGCCGAGTCGGACTGCGCCGCGAGCGGCGCGGCCACGAAGCTGAGGGCGAGGACGGCGGCGGCCGCGGGACGACGCATGACGGGACTCCGGGAAGGGGACGGAAGACTCACGCGGACGGGCCGCCGCGCTTGCCGATCTGGACCAGCTCCGGCCGAGTCAGGAACTCGGGACAGATGGTCTGGTCGTACTCGTACGGCCCGCCGGTCTCGGCGTCGGTCCAGGGGAAGGCCCGGCAGACGGCGGGATAGGACGGGTCGGCGTGGATGGAGCAGGCGTTGTCGACGATGAAGATACAGCGGCGGTTGCGGACACGGGTGCGCCACTCGCCCCAGCGGGTGCGGTAGACCTTCTCCTCGCCGTAGCGCCGGGAGAGGTCGCGCGCCTCCTCCTCGGAGAGGGTGACGCCGTAGCCGCAGCAGGCCGACTGGTGCGGGCAGGGATAGCAGGGGAGCGCGGGGAAGGCGCTCATCGCGTGAGCCTCCGGATGGGTCGGCCGTCGAGCCGCCCCTCGGGCTTGAGGCCGAGGAGGCTGGCGAGGGTGGGGGCAATGTCCACCGTGCGCACCGTGTCGGGGAAGATCCCGGCGGGGATGCCGGGGCCCAGGAAGATCACGGGGACCCCGGCATCATCGTCATTGGTGGTGCCGTGCTCGGCGCCGCCGCTGGGGCCGTCGCCATAGACCCAGCCGGGCTTGGCCTGGACGGCGAGAAGCCACGAGAAATCGCGGGGCAGCTGCCGGGCCCAGCGGCGGGCGTGGAGGTTGACGGGGAGCGCCGCGCCGAGGGTGGCAGGAGTCCAGGCGTCGGCCACGCCGGGGAGGCGCCAGGCCTGGGCCGCGAGGGCCGTTGCCAGGCTTTCCGGGGAGACGCCGGCCTCGCGCAGCTGCTCGCGGTCGGCGAAGATGAGGCCGTTGTCCTGCACCAGTTTCGGGGCGCCGGCATACCGGGCGCCGAGCTGGCGGTTGACCTCGCGGGTGAGGGCGCCGAGCCGGAGGTAGCCGGCGTCGTGGCCGCGGGCCTGGGTGACCTCGGGAAATGAGGTCACGCCGTGATCGGCGGAGAGCACGAGGAGCACGCGGCCCTTCCCCACTCGGGCCTCGAGCGAGTCGAGGAACTGGCCGAGCCAGCGGTCCACGTGCAGCAGGTGGTCGTGGATCTCGCGGCTGTCGGGCCCAAAGGCGTGGCCGATGTAGTCGGTGCCGGAGAGGGAGACGGCGAGGAGGTCGGGGCGCGCGCGGCGGCCGAGGTCGAGCGCGCGGACGCCGGCCAGGGCCAGGTCGAGGATGAGCGAGTCCACCCACGGGGTGCGCTTGATGCCTTCGGTCACCGGCTCGTGCGCCACGTGCGGGAAGGTGAAGTCCTTGCCGTGGTTCTCGCGCGGGACGCTGTCGGGTTCGGGGTAGGCCGAGTCAGGCAGGAGGAGGCGCCACGGGCGGCCGCTCACGGCGGCCACGCCGCCGCGGGCGTTCCAGCTCTCGACCCACTCGGGCAGCGTGTCGCGGTAGTAGCTGCTGGTGGTGAAGCGGCCGTCGCTGTACCAGATGACGCTGGCGCGGGTCTTCCCGATGGGGAGGATGGCGGCGCGATCCTTGGCGGAGACGGAGAGCACGCGGGTGCCGGAGTCCGCCTTCCGGAGCCAGTCCACCAGCGTGGGGCCGCGGAAGCGCCACGGGGAAGCGCCACCGCCAGTGGCACCGAGGAGATGCACCGTCGAGTCGCCGACGCCGAGGCCGTTGGTGACGATGCCGGTGCCGGCGGGCTCGCGGCCCGAGAGCAGCGTGGCGTGACCGGGGGCCGTCTCGGTGAGGCCGTGGTCCTGGCGCCCCTCCGGGAAGACGGCGGCCTCGCGTTGAAGGCGACGAAACGCGCCGCTCCACTGGCCGCGCCAGCGGGTGAGGTAGTCGCCACGCATCTGGTCGACGGTGACGAGGATCACCAGGGCGGGCGGCGGCGGTGCCGGCCGGAAGCCGACGAGCGCGGCGACCGTGCCGATGGCGGACGCGAGCAGGAGCAACGGGAGCCGGAATCGGCGCGGGAATCGGGCGGCTGGCGGCATGATGTAGGAGGTTGTCCGGGAGTTTGGCAGGAGGCGCGCGCCGAAGCAACCCCGCGCGCACGATGGTGTGAATCTGCGCGACGGTGCGGCTTCTCCAACCGCATGACTGCAGATTCGCGGCGGAGCGGCGCGGCGCGCGCGGAGTGGACCCTTGGAGAGAAGCGCGCCTCCGTCACGAAGCTGTCACTCGCAGGGGCCATGCTGCTCCTAGCCGCGTGTACCATGCTCGAGCCGTCGAGCGACTTCCCCGCCAACGCCGTGCCGATGACGCCGCCCGCGGCCTACCTGGGCTGGTGGCAGGCCACCGAGGCGTGCGCCGCGCGCACGGGGCGCTTCACCCGCATCCGCTGGTACGTGGTGCCGGGCGCCATGACCTTCCCGACGCACGAGGGCCCCAAGGTGGGCCTCTGGTCCCGCGTGGGCGACGAGGTGCGCATCGCGGTGGCCGAGGGCTACGTGACCCACGAGCTGGTGGTGCGGCACGAGATGCTGCACGCGCTGCTCGACCGTGAAGGGCATCCCCCGCTCTACTTCCAGCAGCGCTGCGCGCTCACCTGGGAAACCTGGCATGGATGACGAATCGGGGGCGGCACCTCGCGGTGCCGCTCCACAATGTTGCCGTTGCCGAGCTGGGCGTTGCTGCCCTCGCCCCAGCAGTAGGCGCTGGTGCCGCCGATGCCGCAGGCATAGGCCGCGCCGGCGGTGATGCTGGTGAAGCTGCCCACGCCCGGCGGCAGGGTGACGGCCACCGGCGTGAAGGAGAAGGTGCCGACGCCGGAGACCCCATTGCCGAGCTCGCCCGACTCGCTCGAGCCCCAGCAGTAGACCTGGCCGCTGCTGAGCGCGCATGTGTGCCCGCCGCCGGCGGCGATGTGCTGCACGCCGCTCAGGCCGGGCACCTGCACCGGGACGAGACTCGACGCGAGCGTACCCGGATCCTGCCCGAGACGGCCGAAGGCGTTGAGGCCCCAGCACCAGACCGCGCCCGCAGCGTCGAGGCCGCAGGTGTGCACCTGGCCGGCGGCGAGTTCGGTGAAGGTGTGACCGCCACGCACCGCGACGGGCGAGGTGCGCTGGGAGGTGCTGCTGTCGCCGAGCTGGCCGAAGCTGTTGCTGCCCCAGCAGAACGCCGCGCCACCGGTGCGGACACCGCAGGTGTAGAGGGTGCCGACGCTGACCTGGGTATAGGTGGTGCCCCCGCCCGACTGGCCGGCCTGCACCGGGCTCAGGTTGGTGGCCGCGGTGGCGCCGGTGCCGAACTGGCCGTTGGCATTGTTGCCCCAGCAATAGAGCACGCCGGCCGCGGTGAGGGCGCAGGCGTGGTTGGTGCCCGCCGCACGCTGCAGGGTCACGTCGGTGTAGGCGCGGCCGCCAGCCACCGCCACCGGGGTGAAGGAGTTGCCCGCCGAGCCCTTGCCGAGGGCGCCGTTGGTGTTGTTGCCCCAGCAGTAGGCCAGGCCCGCGCCGTCGAGGCCGCAGGAGAAGTCGGCGCCGGCCTCGAGGTGGATGAAGGTGTGGCCGCCGAGGACGCCGGCCGGGACCAGGCGCTGGGTGCTGGTGCCGTCACCCACGCTGCCGAGGTTGTTGGCGCCCCAGCAGAAGGCCACGCCATCCACGGTGCGCGCGCAGCCGTGCACGCCGCCGCCGCTCACCTCGGCCAGCTCGAAGGTGACGCTGGCGTCGTAGGCCAGCGGGGTCAGCGCGCCGACCGAGGCGGTCACCGTGTTGGTGGTCACGGTGGTGCCGAAGGTCCAGCTGCCGAGCGTGGCGACGCCGCTCGCGTCGGTGAGGGCGTTGCCGCCGGTGATGGCGCCGCCGCCGGCGGTGACCTGGAAGGTCACGTTGGCGCCGGGGACGGGGTTGCTGAACTGGTCGCGCACCAGCAGCGACGGCAGGGCCGTGGCGGCGATGCCCACGCGGCCGCTCTGGCTGGTGGCGCTCTGCGCCGTCAGCGTGGCGGGCGCGCCGGCGGTGCCGGTGGCCGTGAAGGTGATCGGCGAGCCGGCAAGGCCCGCACTCGTGGCCGTGAGCGTGTTGCTGCCCGCGGTGGTGCCGAGCGTCCAGGTCACCGGCGAGGCGATGCCACTGCCGTTGGTGAGGGCGCTGCCGCCGCTGACGCTGCCGCCGCCCGAGGCCACGGCGAAGGTGACGGCGACGCCGCTCACCGGGTTGCCCGCGGCGTCGGTGACCTTGACCGCCGGCAGGACGCCGACGGCGGTGTTCACCGTTGCCGACTGGTTGTTGCCGGCCTGCAGGGTGAGCGCGGAGGCCGCACCCGCCGAGAGCGTGATGGTGCCGCTGGTGGCGGCGGTGAGGCCGGTGGAGCTGAAGCGGAGCGTGTAGCTGCCGGCGAGCCCGCTGATGCCGAGCCCGCTGAAGCTGGCGACGCCGCCCGCGCTGGTGGAGACGGTGGAGCTGCCGAGGAAGGTGCCGCTGCCGCTCGCGAAGCTCACGGTGACGGGCACGCCCGCCTGCGCCACGGTGTTGCCGAAGGCGTCCTTGAGCGTGACCGCGGGCTGCTGCGCGAACGCCGCGCCGCTCGCCGCGGTGGCGGACGGCGCGGTGCTGAGCTGCAGCACCGAGGCCGGGGCGGTGGCGGCGGTGGCCGTGAAGCTGACGGGTGATCCGGCGAGGCCCGCGCTCGTGGCCGTGACGGTGTTGGTCCCCGGGGTGGTGCCGAGCGTCCAGGCGCCCGCCGTGGCGAGGCC
Source organism: Gemmatimonadales bacterium (assembly GCA_044221825.1). Classification (GTDB taxonomy): domain Bacteria; phylum Gemmatimonadota; class Gemmatimonadetes; order Gemmatimonadales; family GWC2-71-9; genus JADJOM01. The sequence goes on along the minus strand of JBGAOL010000068.1, from coordinate 357 downwards.
CTGCGCGTCGGTGCTGGTGCTGGTGGTGGCGACGCTGCCGCCACCCGCCGTGACGGCGAAGGTGACGGCGACGCCGCTCACCGGGTTGCCGAAGGCGTCGGTGACGAGCACCGCCGGGTCGGTGGCCACGGCCGAGCCGACCTGCGCCGACTGGCCGTCGCCGGCCGCAAGCGCGAGGGTGGCGGCCGGGCCGGTGGTGCCGGTGGCGGTGAAGGTGACCGGTGAGCCGCCCAGGCCCACGCTGGTGGCGGTGACGCTGTTGCTCCCCGCCGTCGCGCCGAGGGTCCAGCCGCCCACCGTGGCGATGCCGCTGCCGTTGCTGAGCACGGTGCCGCCGCCGGTGAGGCTGCCGCCACC
>JBGAOL010000067.1:0-13968 GCA_044221825.1 Gemmatimonadales bacterium | reverse complement strand
ACCATGCGCCAGCGCGCCGATTCGTTACCCGCCCGTGGCAGGGGCCCGCCATAACCTCCAGCCCCTCACCCCCCTCACAGGATCCGTCGCATGCGGTCGTCCACGCCGTGGTTCGCCACCGGTGCCTTCGCCCTCGCGGTTCATGAGCTGCCCGCCCAAGGGCACCAGCGTGAGCACCGTCCCCGTCGCCAGCGCCGGCGTCCTCGCCACCTGGGCCGCGCCTGGCTCGGCCGACACGGTAGCGGGTGCTGAACGGCGGCTACGGCTCGGCCATCGCACGGGATCCGAGGCATGAGGACCGCTTCTACCTGCTGACCGACCGCGGCCCCAACTATGCCACCGCCAAGGAAGAGAACGTCGCCTTCCCCAAGCCCGACTTCTCGCCGCAGATCGGCCTCTTCGTGCACCAGGGAGACAGCCTGGTGCGGCAGGCCGTGATCACGCTCAAGGACACCCAGTGCCGCCCGCTCACCGGCCTCCCCCTCCCCGCCGGCCGCCCCGGCGCCACCGGTGAGGTGGGCTACGCCGTGGACGGCACGCCCCTCCCCGCCGACACCAACGGTGTCGACACCGAGGGCCTCGTGGCCAACGCCGACGGCAGCTTCTGGGTGAGCGACGAGTACGGGCCCTACATCTTCAAGGTGAACGCCGAGGGCTGCACCACGAAACGCCTGACGGCGGGCGCGGGCCTGCCGCGCGTGGCCGCGAAGCGCCGCGTCAACCGCGGCTTCGAGGGCCTCACCTCGCCCGACGGCGGGAAGACGCTCGTGGCCATGTTCCAGGCGCCGCTCGACAACCCCAAGGCCGCCGGCCGCGCCTCGCGCCTGGCCCGCATCCTGGTCGTGGAGCCGACGGGCGCCACCCGCCAGTACGCCTACCTGCTCGAGGACAAGGGCCTCGGCGTGAGCGACATCCTCTGGATGGGCGGCAGCCGCTACCTGGTGCTGGAGCGCGACGGCAAGTGGATCGGCGACTCGACCGCCGTGAAGCGGTTCTACGCCATCGACCTCAAGGACGCCACCGACCTCTCCGACCCCGCCGACGGCGCCACCGGCCGCCTGGTGGACGGCAAGACGCTGGAAGAGCTGACCGCCGGCGCCGCCGACCCCGCCGCCGCGCTCGCCGCCGCCGGGCTCCATCCGGTGAGCAAGGTCCTGGCCCTCGACATCGCCGCCGCCGCGCCCGGCTACCACCACGACAAGCTCGAGGGCGCCACCCGCGTCAACGGCCACACCATCGCCGTCATCAACGACGACGACTTCGGCGTCACGGAGGCCGACGGCGGCATGGCCGTCAAGCACGCCCCCGGCAGCTCCACGCCGGACCGGAACGAGCTGCTGCTGCTCCGCGTCCCCTTCCCCTGACCCCCACCGCACTCATGGTAGGGCCGGCCATGGCCGGCCCTGTTCCCGCGCCATTGCCGGCCAGATCGCCCTCCTATTCCCCGCGCGATATCTCGTTAGTCCCAACCTCCGTTGATCACGCTGGTCCGGGTCGGTTTGAGCAGGGCCGGCCATGGCCGGCCCCTACCATGTGGGGGCTAGCGCACCGCCGGCGCCACCACCCGCATCACCCGCATCCCCCGGAACGCAATGAGCTCCGCGCTGGTCCCCGGCGTGGCGATCCACAGCGTGCCGGCCACCACGGGGTGGTGGTCGCCGGTCTCGTTGTCGGTGAGCTCCCCGAGGCCGTCGATGCAGTACAGGATCTCGAGCCGCTCCGGCTGGCCATAGGTGGCGCGGGTCCCCGCCGCCAGCTCCACCTCGGAGACGGCGACATCGCTGCCCGGCAACGGCATGGAGAGGCGGGGAATCTCACGGGAGGCGCGGAGGGCACGGCTGGATCCAGCGGGGGGCGACTTGGCGAGGACGGCGACCGCCATGGGGGGCTCCGGGGGACGGTGATCGGCGAGAAGGACCAGTTCATTTTGCCGTCCGCCGGGCCGGTGTCCAGAACGGATTTGTCACAGCCGTGCAACGCGTTATTGTAACGCGGCCGCTCCGTGACGGGTTTTTGCGCCGGCCTTGGACAGGACGCCTCGGCTGGCCTCCCCGCTGGGGCCGGGCTAGCTTCGCATACCTCTTCCCCACATGGACTTCCGATGCGCCGCCCGGTTCTCGCCCTGCTCCTGGCCCTCTCCGCCCCCGCCCTCGCCGCCCAGGGCCCCCAGAACGCCCGCGCCGACTCGCTGCGCGGCAGCCTCACCACCGAGCGGACCTGGTGGGACGTGCGCTTCTACGACCTCGCGGTGCGCGTAAACCCGGCGGACAGCAGCATCAGCGGCGTCAACCACCTCACCTACACCGTCACCGGCCCGGCCACGGCGATGCAGATCGACCTGCAGATGCCGCTGGTGCTCGACAGCGCCGTGCAGGACGGCGCCCGTCTCGCCGTGGTGCGCGATTCCGTCGCGACGGCGGTGCACTACGTGACCCTGGCGGCGCCACAGGCCGTGGGCAGTACCCGCACCGTGAGTCTCTACTACCACGGCCACCCGCGCGCCGCGAAGCGCGCGCCGTGGGACGGCGGCTTCGTCTGGGGGAAGGACAGCACCGGCGGGCGCTGGATCGCCACCGCGTGCCAGGGGCTCGGCGCCAGCGTCTGGTGGCCCACCAAGGACATCCAGTCCGACGAGCCCGACAGCCAGCGCGTGGCCATCACCGTGCCGAAGCCGCTGCAGAACGTCTCCAACGGCCGGCTCCGCTCGGTGAAGGACAACCGCGACGGCACCCGCACCTTCACCTGGTTCGTGGCCGAGCCGATCAACAACTACGACATCGCCGTCAACGCGGCCGACTACGCCAAGTTCACCGACCGCTACAAGGGCGAGGGCGGCAACCTCACCCTCACCTTCTGGCCCCTCCGCGCCCACAAGCAGAAGGCGCGGCAGCAGTTCAAGCAGGTAAAGACCATGCTGGCCTGCTTCGAGGGCTGGTTCGGGCCCTACCCCTGGTACAAGGACGGCTACCAGCTGGTCGAGACGCCGCACCTCGGCATGGAGCACCAGAGCGCCGTGGCCTACGGCAACGGCTACCAGAACGGCTACCGCGGCCGCGACCTCTCGGGCACGGGGCGCGGGCTCGACTGGGACTTCATCATTGTCCACGAGAGCGCGCACGAGTGGTGGGGCAACAGCCTGACGAGCGCCGACCTCGCCGACATGTGGGTGCACGAGGGCTTCGCCAACTACGCGGAGAACCTCTACGTGGAGTGCCTGCACGGGAAGCAGGCCGGGGCGGAATACGCCATCGGCACGCGCATCGGCATCGCCAACGACATCCCGATCATCCCCGACTTCAAGAAGAACCGGAAGGGCTCGGGCGACATGTACCCCAAGGCGGGGAACATGCTCCACCTGATCCGCCAGCTGGTGAACGACGACGCCAAGTGGCGCGCCGTGCTCCGCGGCCTGCAGCAGACCTACCGCCACGGCATCGTCACCGGCGACCAGGTGCGGCAGTACATCATCGCCCAGACCGGCCTCAACCTCGACGGCATCTTCCGCCAGTACCTCACCACCACCATGGTGCCCACGCTCGAGGTGAAGCTGCACGACGGCCGCCTCGACTACCGCTGGACCGAGGTGGTGGACGGCTTCGTGCTCCCGCTCCCCGTGAGCACCGGGCCCGACCAGTGGACCACGCTCACCCCCACCACCGAGTGGCAGTCGGTGCCGAGCACCCTCACCGACCCCGCGGCGGTGCAGGCGGACCCCGATTACTACGTGAAGGTCAAGCCGGTCGAGTAGCCGTGCGCACCCGCCGGCAGTTCCTCACCGAGGTGTCACTCGCCGGGGCCGCGCTCGCGTGGCCCCGGCGGCTCCATTCCCAGGCTGATGGCGACCTCGAGCGCCTCACCGCGTGGGTGACGACGCTCCGCCAGGAGGGGCTCGACGCCACCGGCGTGCCCGTGGGCCGCGCCGCCGCGCGCGTGGGCGAGCTGGCCATCGGGACGCCGTATGTGGCGGGTACGCTCGAGGAGTACCTCACGGCCGGTGGCGCGCCCGACCAGGAGCCGCTGGCCGCGGACGCTCACCGCTTCGACTGCGTGACGCTGGTGGAGGGCACCGCTCGCGGTGGCCCGCACCGCGCGGCGCGCGGGGGCGCCCACCTGGGCGGCGTTCGAGGCGGAAGTGACGCGGATGCGCTACCGCGACGGGCGCCGCGGCGGCTACGCCAGCCGGCTCCATTACTTCAGCGAGTGGATCCAGGACGGCGCCCGCCGCGGCCTGGTGCGCGACCTCGGCGTGGGCCCGCGGCGTCGCCGACACGCGCCCGCTCCGCTTCATGTCAGCCCACCGCGCCAGCTATCCCGCGCTCACGAATGACCGCCAGCTCCACACCATCGCCGCCCGCGAGCAGGCGCTCGACGGCACCCCGCGCTGGGTGATCCCCACCGGCATCCCCGTCATCGCCGGACAGCTCCAGTCGGGCGACGTGCTGGCGTTTGCCACAAGCATCGAGGGGCTCGACGTCACCCACACCGCCCTGGTCCACCGCGACCCCGGCGGCGAGACCCGGCGTCTCCTCCACGCCCGCTCTCCGCGGCACCGTGAAGATCGCGGCGCGCCCTCCTCGATTACGTCTCGGCCGCCGCGCCACGGGGATCCTCGTCGCGCGGCCGCTGGTCTAGCCGCAGGCTCTCCCCCCGCATGGTAGGGGCCGGCCATGGCCGGCCTTCCTCACCCCCACCCGGACCCGCGTGCCCGCGAGTTCGTACGCAACTCAGGGATGGTGTTGGTAGGGGCCGGCCATGGCCGGCCCCCAACATGACCGGGATGGCAGTCGTCAGGGCACCGGCCCCGTCGCCACCACCACGTCGTCCACCCACATCGTCTGCGCCACCGGCGAGCCCACGCCGATGTAGGGCGCGATGATGAACTGGGTGAAGAGCAACCCCGGCTGCGCCGCCGTCCGGAAGAGGACGTTGCTGTAGTCGAGCACCAGGTTCCCGTCGTACCAGTACCGCGCGATGCCGTCGTACTGGCCCTTCCCGCCGCTGATCGTGTTCATCTGGAAGTAGACCTCCACCTTGTGCCACGAGTTCTGGGTGGCGGCCGTCCAGCTGGGCTGGGCGGCGGTGAAGATCTTCTCGTTGCGCCACTGGCCGCCCGACTGGTAGCAGCCGGTGGCGTAGCCGTCGCTGTTGCCGTTGCAGCCCTGCGCGGCGCGCGCCTCGGTGACGTTGGTGAGGTCCTGGTTGACGTGCGCGGCGTCGATGTTGAGCGCGTCCTGCAGCGACAGCCGCGGCCGCCCGCCGCCGCCCGTGAAGCTGTGCTCCACGTACGTCGTGAGGTGCGTGGCCGAGGGGCCGATCCAGTCGCCGTCGGCGTTGGTGGTGAAGTGGAACTCGTGCGGATGGTAGCTCACGCCGGAGCCCACCCAGTTGCTGCTGTACTTGACCCAGTAGCGCAGGAAGACGCGATCGGTCCCGGTGAACTTATGCCTGGGCCGCCTACTGCTGGCGTGCGGTAATCATCTGCGGCGCGCGCGCCGCCATTGATGCCGGACGCACCCGGCGATGGCGGGGTTGGTGTTGTCGTACCACCCCGCCCGCGATGGACGCGTCGTCGAAGCCCTCGCTGAACAGCACCGTCCCCCCCACCGGCGGCGTCGTGGTGTCGGCGATGGCCACGATCGAGGTGTCGGCGTGCCCGCTCCCGCTCGCGATCACGCGATACACGCCGCCCGTGGGGCCGGCGGTGTAGAGGCCGCCCTGCGTGATGCTGCCGCCCGTGGCGGTCCACGCGGCGGACAGCGCGAGTGTGGCCGTGCTCCAAGTGCGCGGTGGCGCTGAAGGCCTGGCCGGCGCCGGGCTGCAGGAACACCGAGTCGGGGGCCACCGTCACCGAGGTCACCGTCACCGGCGTCGTGGTGTCGGCGATGACCACCACCGCGGTGTCCGCATGCCCCGACCCGCTGCCGATGACGCGGAAGGTGCCGCCGGTGGGGCCGGCGGTGTAGCTGCCGCCCTGCGTGATGGTGCCGCCGGTGGCGCTCCAGGTGGCGGTGAGCGCGGTGGTGCCGCCGGTGCTCCAGTGCGCCGTGGCCGTGAAGGCCTGGACCTCGCCCGGCTGGAGGTTGGCGCTCCCCGGCGCGACGGTCACGCCCACCACCGAGGGCGTACCCATCCGCGACGGTCACGGCGACGGTGTCGGCCAGCGCCGGTGCGCCGATCCCCGATCACCCGGTACAGCCCCGCGCCGCCGGCCCGGTAGCGGCCGCCGGCCGTGATGGTCCCGCCCGTGGCGTTCCATGCCACGGGGATGGTGTCCTGGCTGCCGTCGTCGTACGACGCGACGGCCACGAAGTCGAGCGAGTCCCAGGTCGGCGCCGGCGCGGCCGGCAGGACGGTGAGGGCCGTGATGGTGGGAGCGGGGTCGAGGCCGTCGCTGGCCGTGGCGGTGCAGGCGGCGACGAGCACGAGGAGACCGACGGGGGGACGGCGCACGGGGACCAGTTCCGATGTCAGGGGGAGGCGCACCGGACGGGCGCGCTTCCTTAGAGTATCGGCATCCGGTCCCCGTTCCTCAACGACCTGGCTCCTGCCCCGCTGGTGAGGCGCCTCACCCATCGCGTGTGGCGCGACGGGCACGCGCCCGGTTCAGCGGGCGGTGACCTGCTGTCCCGCGGCCTTCCAGGCCTCGATCCCCCCGCGATACCAGAGGACGTTGGTGAAGCCCATGTTGATGGCCCGGAGCGCGGCGTTGTAGCTCATCCAGCACTCGGTGGAGAGGCAGTAGAAGACGAGCGGCGTCGCGAGGTTGCCGGCCGTCACCTGCTTCAGGTAGTTCCCGAACTCCCGCTGCGTCCGGTCCGTGAAGCTGCCGGGCTGCGACGCCGGCACCGCGTACTCCGCCCCCGGTATAACTTCGGGCCGCCGAGGACGTCGAAGACCTTGGCGCCGAGGGCGGGATCGGCGAGGAGCGCCACGAGGCCCTTCGTGGTGATCACCTGGCCGCCGGGGATGCTGGTGGGCGTGGGCCCGTGCATGCCCCCGGTGTGGAGCTCCGCCGTCGGCGCCACGCCGTAGTCGCGGCGCTCGGCCTGGGTGAGCGCGTCCTCGGCGCCGGGGGCGGCGGGTGCGGCGCCGCGCGGGGCGGTCGCGGGACGGGGGGGCGTCGCGGGACGGGCCGGCGTCGCCGGGCGCGCGGGGGTGGCGGGAGCCGTGGCGGCGGCGCGGGGGCGCGCGGTGGTGCCGCCGAAGCTGTCCTGCGCGGCGAGCGGGAGGGCCAGGCCGGTGAGCAGGAGCGGGAGGGTCAGTCGCATCGGGAGGCTCCGGTCAGGGGGCGCGCTCGAGCCGCTGCGCGCCGACGCCGAAGGCGCGCGCGGGGTCGAACGAGGCGTCGTTGGTGAGCACGTAGCTGCCGTCGCGCAGCTGCCAGGCGTGCTGGTAGTGGTTGGAGAGCTGCACGGTGCCGCCGAAGTGCGGGTCCCGGTAGGTCTCCACCTCGCGGATCCGCTCGACGTTCTCGCGCTGCATCCGGTCGCTGGTGGCGCTGGAGGACTGCCAGGTGCCCATCTGGATGTCGTTCACGTCCCGCGCCGTCTGGGCGATGATCGCGGAGCGCTCCTGCGCGCCGCGGAGGTTGTCGGCCGCCATCTGGCGCTGGGCCTGGTTGGCCACCCGCGCGCGCTCGTTGGCCGACTGGATCATGCGCTGGTTCCACTCCGGCCCGGGCCGGGCGGAGGCGCGGATGGCGTCCACCATCGTGAAGTCGAGCGAGCCCGCGGGCATCCGCATGGCGAAGGCGCCGAGGGTCTCGCCGTGCATCGTCTCCATGGACTGGTTGTTGCCGAGGGAGGGGAGGACGGTGTGCCGGTAGGCCACGATGGCGGAGATGGCTTCGCGGTACTCCTTCCCGCCCTCGGTGTAGGCGATGAGCACCTCGCCCGCCTCCACCCAGGAGCGGAGCTGGTCGCCGCCGCCCGAAGAGTAGGTGGTGTTGAGGGCGGCGTACGGCGCCGCCATCTCGGCCCGCGCGCGGAAGTCGAGGATGCGGGCGCCGCGGCGGTTGCGGCTCACCCAGCCCTCGAGGTAGGCGCGCACGGTGGGATAGCGCGCCTGCTGGCAGGGGAAGCCCTGCATGGGGAAGTTGGCGGCGTCCCACTGCTCCGTCGGCACCAGCTCGATGGCGCCGCTGCCGTCGGGCGCGGTGGCGCGCCAGCGGAAGCGGGTGGCGGGGGTGCAGGGATTGTTGACCTCCACACCACCCCGCCCTCTCCCTTCCACCCCACCGGCACAAAGAGCGTGGCCGCCACCAGCGGCTTCTCGAAGCCGTTGCGGTCCATCACTTCCGCGCGCTGCACCCGCAGCACCCCCGGCGGCACCGCCCGCGCCTGGGCGGCGAGCGCACCCACCCCTCCACCAAGGCCGCAAGCCACCCGTGGCCAGGACGAATCGGATCATTGCAGGGACTCCTGTTGTGGTTCGGGAACCCCTACAGAATGGCCCGGCTTAGCCGCCTGCGAAAGCCCCCGATGCGCATGGTGGCCGGCTATAGCCGGCCTCCTCACCCCCACCCGGACCAGCGTGATCAAGGGAAGCTGGGACTGACGAATCTCAGGCGAGGGCGCGAGGAATAGGAGGGGCCGGCCATGGCCGGCCCCTACGATGTGGGGGGCTAGAGGAGGAGGAGGGAGGCGAGCCGCGGCGCGAGGGCGTGCGCCCGCGCCTCGAGGCGGCCGAGGAGGCGCGCGAGGGGCGAGGGCGGGCTGGCATCGCGCTGGAGGCGGGTGCGCACCTTGAGCAGGCGGCGGCGCACCTCGGCCATGCTCTTCCAGCGCCTCGCCGGGTCGCGGGCCAGGCAGCGGTCGATGATGGCGGCGAGGGCCGGGGGCACGTCGGGGTTGAGCTGACGGAGCGGCGTCGGGTCCCAGACGGTGCGCTGCACGGCCAGGCCCATGGCGGTCTCGCTCACCCAGGGGAGGCGGCCGGCCAGCATCCGGTAGGCCACGAGGCCGAGCGCGTAGACGTCGGTGCGGGCGTCGGCGTCCCACTGGCCGAGCACCTGCTCGGGGGCCATGTAGGCGGGGGTGCCGAACCCCTTGGCCACCTCGGAGCGCGAGGCCTCGGAGGTCTTGAGCGTGGCCACGCCGAAGTCGGTGAGGAAGGGCCAGGCGTCGTCGGCGTGGAGCAGGATGTTGGCCGGTTTCACGTCACGGTGGATGACGCCCTGCGCGTGCACGTGCGCCAGCGCATCGGCGATGGGGAGCAGGATGGCGAGCGCCGCGCGGACCGAGAGCGTCCCTTCGCGCGCCAGCTTCTCCTCGAGCGACTCGCCCGGGACGTAGCGGAGGATGGTGAGGGTGATCTGTCCCTGGTGCGCCGAGCCGTGGCAGGGGACGATGTGGGGGTGGGCCAGCTCGCTGGCGATGCGGGCCTCGCGGCGGAAGCGCTCGCGGTTCTCGAGGGTGGCCCCCTCGCGGGGGTCCAGCACCTTGATGGCCACCGGCCGCCCCTCGGTCCGGTCCCAGGCCAGGAATACCACGCTCATCCCGCCCCGGGCCAGCACCCGGGTCACCTCATACCGCCCCGCCGTGAGCCGGGCGACGCCCTCGCCCAGGCGGGCCAGGTCGGCGGCGTCGTCGGTCTCGGGAAGGGCGATGCAGGCCATGGGCGTCCGGTACGGGGTCAGTCGGAGGTAAGGCAGGGCGCGTGCCGAAGGGTGCGTCCGTAAGTGCTTGTCCTGCATAGACGCCCGGGCGGGGCAAAGGGTTGTATCGTCCGGGTGTGGGATGGGGTGTCCGGATGTGGGACTGGGATGGCGGGGGTTCCGGGGCGCCGTCGTGGGGGAAGCGGATCCCGAACATGAAGGGAGTTTAGGGCGGACTCCACGTCGGCGTCCTCTGCCCGGTATTACCGTGGGTCAGGAACCAGCAGGAGAAACGCATGTTGGACGTGCTGGTAGCCTCGTGCCCCCCTCACCGGCGTCAAGCCCCCTCGCTGGTGTTCTCGAGCATCACCCACGTAGCCATCTTCACCGCCCTGGTCGCGGCCGGACGTGCCACGCACGTCGTGATCCAGGAGATGCGTGAGGACACCACCCTCGTATTCCTTCCCCGGCTGGCGCCGGTGGCGACCGAACGGCTCGCCACGCGGCAGGTGGCTGCCGGCCAGCGGGGCGGCGGGGGCACCGGAGAGGTGCTGACCATCTCCGAGAACCCGCCGGCCCGCGGCTTCCAGACGGTGATCGCCGTCGGCGACGTGCCGACCAGCATCCCGCCGATCGACCCCAACGCCCGCATCATCGACCCGCGCGACTTCACGGGCCGCGGTGTGGAGGGCGGCACCGGCTGGGGCGTGGTGGGCGGCGTCGGCCCCGCCGACCAGGCCCCGGGCGATCCCACGCTCCGCGAGGAGCTGTACGAGGCCACCTCGGAGGACGCCAGCTTCCTCCCCGCGCAGGTGCTGCAGGCGCCGGTGTTCAAGTACCCGGTGGTGCTGCGCGGCGCCGGGATCGAGGGGCGGACGCTGCTCCAGTTCGTCATCGACACCTCGGGGCGGGTGGAGCCCCGCTCGGTGAAGGTGCTGGAGACGACGCACGCGGCGTTCGCCGAGTCGGCGAAGGAAGGCATCCTCGAGGCGCGCTTCGAGCCGGCGCACGTCGGCGCGCGGGCGGTGCGGCAGCTGACGCGGGTGCCGGTGCGGTTTGCGCTGCAGGCGACGACGGCGGGGTAGATCGCGGGAGCCGACGATAGTCGGCCCGTACGAAAGTGGAGGGCGGTGATGACCGGCGAGGCCGGGCATCACCGCTTTTCCTTGAGGCGCCGCGCCACCAGTTCGCCGCGGGTGGGGACCCACGGGGTCACCCGCGAGACGTGGCCCACCTCCTCGGCGAGCCGGTCGTCCTTCTGGTGATTGCAGGTGCTGCAGGCCGTCACCACGTTGAGCCAGGTGTCGGCGCCGCCGCGGGCGCGCGGCACCAGGTGGTCGCGCGTCAGGCGCTCGCGCGGGGCGAGCTCCCGGCGGTGGCGGCCGCAGTAGGCGCAGCGGTGCCCGTCGCGCAGGAACAGGTGCTCGTTGCTGAGCGACGCCACGCGCGAGCGCACCCGCCGGTGGCGGCAGAGCACCACGCTCTTCGGCAGCGGGAAGCTCAGGCGCACGCTCCGCGCCACCCGCCCCGGCAGCACCTCCAGGATCACCGCCTTGCCGCGCAGGTGGAGCGCCAGGCCCATGAGCGACGGCACGAGCTCGAGCGGCTCGCCGGTGGTGTTGTAGACCAGGCATTGCATGATGGACCTCCTCTCCTCACTGCGTAGTCATGGACCAGGCGGGATTCGCACCCGCAACCTTCCCGTTGCGAACGGGGCGCTCTCCTGTTGAGCTACCGGCCCCGACCTCAGAGCTCCAGAGGGGAATCGAACCCCTGTCGCCAGGTTGGAAGCCTGGTGCCTCGGGCCACTCGGCCACTGGAGCAGGAATCAGGTGGGGCAGGCTCGAACTGCCGCCTCGGGAGTCACGGCCCCGCGCTCTTGCCCGTTGAGCTACGCACCTGCGAGTGCCGCTGGAGAGACTTGAACTCCCACGAGCTCGTGGCTCACGACGTCCTGAGCGTCGCGCGTCTGCCGATTCCGCCACAGCGGCAATGCCGCTGGAGCCGACGGGGTTCGACGGAGGGCCGACGGGTCCGGCAAGCGGGCAAGGCCGCCAGCGGCCGCAGCCAACCCGCAGCCTCCCGGGAGACAACCGGGCGCGCGACCAGTTGCGCTTCGGCTCCTGTGGTGAACCCGAGTCGGCGGAGCGCAGCTCCGCCGCTACGGTCCCTGATTCGCGATGGCACGACGACGAATGACACCCCCACCCGGGAGTCGCGATCTCGTGTGAGAGCGCCATCCGCCGCCGGCCATCGCCCGAGCGGCGTTCGGGCGCTAGGGTCCCAATGCTGATCGCCCCACCGGCGCGGGGGCGCAGGTGGGGCGATCGGTCGCTCCCCGTCGGTGAGTGGGCCCGGGGCCCTGTGGTCCCGGTCCGCGTCCCCCGCCTGCGCGTTGTGGTCCTGCCCCTTCCGGGATCTCGCCCGGCCTGCGCCGCAGCGCGATGGCGCGGCGCGGTGGCGCCATGCAGCCGCCCGAGGCACGCCAGGCCTTCGGCGGCGCGCGCCATGCCGTCCCACGCGGCCGCGCGGAGGGCCGCGGGGCGCGCGATGAAGGCGCGGAAGCCGGTGGGGGTCGTGCTGGAGCTGGCGGTCATGGTCGAGTCCCTGCCCGCGCGTGCGGGCGTCGAGTGCCTGGAAAACAAAGAGTCGCGTCCCGTGGTCTCGCGGCAGGTTCCCCTGCCACGCCGGCCCGCCGGCGCATGGCGCCTGACACGGAACCGGAGACCTCTGGGACGACTCCCCGGTGAAGCGAGCGACAGTCTAAGGCGCGAGCCCCGATCGCGCAACCCCGGGGCTATTGCCGCGCGATGTAGCTCATCCAGGCATCGCCGTGGGGGGTGCGTTCCACGATGGCGACGCGGCCGAGGTTCCCGGAGACGGAGAGGTCGGCCACCACGCGGGATGGTGCCCACCTGGTGCGCCACGCCGGGCTCCAGCAGGTGCTCGAGGGCGACCGTCTCCTGCGTGGGCCGCCGGTAGAAGACGATGGCGCCGTCGTCGAGGAAGCGGGCGGTGCCGTCTTCCGCGAAGTCCTTTCGCCAGAGCGTCCACTCACCGCCCGCCACCGGGGCCACGGCGATGCCGAGCGAGTCGAGGCTGCCGGCGTTCCAGCCCACGGCGAGGAGGCGGGTACCCGTCCGGTCCACGTCGAGGTCGAAGAACCCGGTGAACCAGGCCGGCTTGGGGAGCTCGCGGCGGGTGCCGCCCTGCTCCACGATGATCCGGTCGCGCGCGGCGGGGATCCAGGCCCAGCCCTGCGGCACCGGCACCGCGGCACGCAGGAGCGAGTCCGGCAGCTCCACGCCGACGGACGAGCTTCCGGTCCACGCGTCCACGATCCCGATGCGGACGCCCGTCGCCGTCCTGGAGCCCGTAGCCCACCGTCACGCTGTCGAACCACCGCGCGCCGCGCGCCGAGGTCGGGACGTTGAGCGGCGCCTCGGCGCCGCCCGCGAAGGGCATCACCGTGAAGCGGAGCTCCACACCGCCGCCGGCCACCGGCGTCTGGCGGCCCAGCAGGAGCCGCTGGCCGTCGGGGGAGAGGTCCACGCCCATGCGGGTGGAGCTCCGGGCCAGGCGCCGGTCGTCGGGGAACTTGCCGCCGAGGGCGCCGCCGAGCTCGGTGGCCCAGAGCTGGTCGTCGCTGGTGCCGTCGTCGTAGACGAGGGTGCCGCCGTCGGCGGTGACGCTGAAGGTGTGGAAGAGGCCGGAGAGGAGCGTGTCCTGCCGCTCGGAGAGCTTGCCGGTGGCGGAGTCGATCCCGATGCGGATGATGGACTCGAAGCCCGCGCCGGAGCGCGCCAGCCAGAGGCCATTGTCGCTCATGCGGCCGCCGCAGGTGCAGGAGTTGAGCACCTCGCTGGCGACGGTGCCCTGGCGGTCGATCACGCGCCAGAGGCCCCGGCTGCGCTTGATGACGTTGGCCACGATCCAGCGGCCGTTCGGCATCACGCCCACGGCGCCGATGCTGGTGCCCTCGCCGAAGTCGGGGTCGCGGACGGCGATGCTGTCGCCCACGGCGCCCGTCAGGCTCATGACCTTGAGCCAGTACACCGAGTCGTTGGCGGTGGCGGGCGCCACGATGAGCGAGTCGCCGCCGGCCCAGAACACGGCGGAAGTGGAGGTGAGGTAGCGCGGCGCCTCGCCGAGGGCGGAGACGAGGTAGGCGCCGAAGCGGTTCTTGTAGGTGCCGTAGAAGATCAGGTTGCGCCGGTCGGGGCTCCACTCGAGGCCGTAGGACGAGGTGGCGCCCTCCAGCACCCGGTGGGTGGCGGTGCCGCCCACGTCCTGGATCTCGACGGCATAGGTGCAGCCGGTGCCGGTGCACTGGCGGGTGATGTAGGCCAGCTGCTTCCCGTCCGGTGTAATGG
>JBGAOL010000066.1:0-13676 GCA_044221825.1 Gemmatimonadales bacterium | reverse complement strand
GCTCGACGTGCGGGTGAGCGGTTCCCTCGGGGACATCGAGGGGGTGGGCGTCGGCCTGGCCTGGCACCGTTAGGCCACCGCGCCGCACCCTGGTGCGCCACGAGGGGGAACCGCCCGGCCCGGGCGGTTCCCCCTTGGGTTTTCCCGCGGCCCGCGCCGCGTTGACGCTGCCCGGGGCGCCTCGGTAGCTTCCGGCCTTCCATTGCCCCTGACCATTGCTGGAGGTTCCATGATGCGCACTGCCCGTTCGCTCGTCGTCCTTGCCCTCGTGGCCCTCGCGGGCCGGGCCGAGGCGCAGGTCACCGGCCTCCCGGTGCAGAACGGTGGGGTGGCGAGCGGACTCACCGTCGGCGCCGAGGTGGGCTTCCCGGGCGCGGACTACGGCAAGGGCACGGCCTACGGCGCCCGGGCGGCGCTCGGCCTGGGCCCCCTGGGCATCAGCGCGGTGGCGTCCAGCTGGAACCCGAAGGGCCCCGTGGATGGGGCCACGGCGGTGGGTGGCTACCTGAACCTGAAGGTGTTCGGCGGCCCGCTCATCCCGCTTTCGGTGACGCTGCAGGGCGGGGCCGAGTATGCGGAGCGGAACGGCCTCAAGGCGGTGCATGCGCCCGTGGGCCTCGGCATCGCGCTCAAGATCCCGAACCCGGCCCTGGCCATCAAGCCGTGGCTCGCGCCGCGGCTGGACATCGTGCGCACCTCGGGCGCCATCGACGACACCGAGTACAACTTTGCCCTGAGCGGCGGGGTCGACTTCAGCCTGCTCGGCGGCATCGGCTTCAGCGCCGCGTACGACCGGGTGTGGGCCGGCAACGGCGTGAACCCGTCGGTGTTCAGCCTCGGCGCCAACTACGCCATCAAGATCCCGGGCCTCTGAGCCCTGCCCGCGCCCGGCCGTCCCCGCGGGGGCGGCCGGGCGCCGGCCTTCTCCTCCCCGTCCCTGGTTCCTGCCCGTGTCCCGTCTGCTTCGTGTTGTCGCCGTCCTCGTCCTGCTGGCCGGGACGAGCGCCTGCAGCCTGACCATCGACGCCACCACGCTCGGCGTGCCGGCCACGCTGGCGAGCGACGCCGCGCAGCCGGCGCAGGGCACGCCCTTCAAGGTGCGCGCCCACGCCACCTACGCCTTCTGGGGCGTGCTCAAGGTGGGGCAGCCGTCGGTGGGGAAGATGCTGGCGCAGCAGCTGGTGGGCGGCAAGTCGGTGGCCGACGTGCGGGTGCGGGTGCGGAGCCGCTTCACGGACCTGCTCTTCACGGTGCTCACGGCGGGCGTGCTGGTGCCGCGCACGGTCGAGGTGGAGGGCGTGGTCGTCGGTCAGTAGCCGGCCAGGACCCGCTCCACGAGTCCCGCCGTCCGGTCCGCGGCACCCGCCGCCGCATCGACCACCGCCCGCGCCGCCGCTCCTGCGACGGCGCGGTCCGTTTCCACCCCGAGCCAACGCGCCCAGCGCTCCACCAGCGCGGCCCTCGTTCCCTCCGCAGGCAGGCCGAACAGTCCGCCGGCCACGGCCAGCCGCTCCGCGTCGGCGTGGCCCCGCCAGCGCGGTCCCACGAGGACCGGGAGGCTCCACGCCGCCGGCTCGAGCACCGAGTGGAGCCCCCGCCCGAAGCCGCCCCCCACGTACGCGATGGTCCCGGCGCCATAGAGCAGGTTGAGCGGGCCCACCTGGTCCAGCACCGCGAGCGGCGCATCGAGTGACGCGCCCGCCACGAGCTGCGGCGCGGGCAGGCCGAGCGCGAGCGCCTCCCGGGTGATGGCGGCAAGGGCGGCCGGGTCCGGCTGGTGCGGAGCCAGGACCAGACGCGCCGCGGGATGGAGCTGGCGGACCTCGCGGAGCGCCGCCAGCAGCACCTGCTCGTCGGGCCGCCAGGTGGAGCCGGCCACGAGGAGGGGGCCGCCGGCCAGGAGGGCGGGCCACCGGCGGGCGGGCTCGTCGCGGGCCACCCGCTCGCGCACCTGGTCGGCGCGCGGGTCGCCGAGCACGTGGATGCGGTCGCGCGGGGTGCCCACGCGCTCGAGGCGCGGCACATCCTCCGGCGTGACCGCGGCGGCCGCGGCCACCGACGCGTACGCCGGGCCCAGTGCGTGGCGCCCCAGCAGGCCCAGGCGGCCGCTGTCGGGTCGCATCCCGGCTGCGATGAGGATGACGGGGATCCGCCGCCGGGCGGCTTGGGTGGCGAATTCCGGCCACAGGTCGAGCCGCGACACGAGGCTCGCCGCGAGCGGCAGGGTTCCGAGGAAATCCGCCACCTCGGCCGGGGTGTCCCATGGCAGGTGCCCATGGAGGTCCGGCGCCAGCTCCGCCGCGAAGGGTGCGGCGGAGGGACTGAAATAGGTGATGACCCAGCGCCATGCCGGGTGCTCGCGCCGGAGGCGGGTGATGACCGGCTCTGCATAACGGAGCTCACCCGCCGAAGCGGCGTGGACGTGGAGCACCGTGCTGCCCGCGAGCCGCCGGGCGGCCTCCGGCAGCGCCGCCTGGAAGGCCCGCCGGCCGGCGAGTCCGCGGGCCAGCTTGGCATCGAACGGGGCCACCAGGGGCAGCAGCGGGCGGAGCAGGCCGGTGGCGGCGCGGTAGCTCAGGGGCGTCGAGGGCATCGGGCCCCAATCTAGGGCATCGGCGCCGGGAGGCGATGTCCGGTCTCGCGCCCTTGCAGGGGGGCTGGGACCGTCCTAGGATTCAGCTGTCCGCCCGCCGTTCCACCGCCAACGAAGGAGGTGATCCATTGTCTAGTGACAGTTGCATCCGTGGCTCGAACAGGGCAAGCGATCGCCTGGTGAGCTGCTGATCCTCCCGGATCTGCTGGACCCGGGGATCGCCTCGAGTCCGATGCCAACAGCAGGGGCCCGGCCGCAAGACGCGGACCGGGCCCCTGTCACGTTTCACCCGCGGCGCGGCCGCAACGTCGTGGCGGGGTGCGCCGCGGGGCATTACGATACCGGCCATGGCCGGCTACTGGTCCGACACGCGCGCGCCGCGTTACAGCTTCGTCTTTGCCTTCCCGCTGCTCCTCCTCTACGAGGCGCTGGCGCACCTGATCAGCGGCGCCAGCGGCGTCCGCAACGGCGCCGACGTCCTGCTCAAGAGCCTCTTCTCCCTGCTCGGCGGGGCGCACGGGCTCACGGCGTTTGCGGTGGTGGTGCTCGGGAGCGGTCTGGCGCTGATTATCCACGACTGGCGGAAGAGCGGCGCCCCGCAGGGCCGCTACTTCGCGGGGATGGCCGTGGAGTCGGTGCTCTATGCGCTCCTCTTCGGGGGCGTCACCAGCACGCTCACCGGGCTGGTGCTGCAGGGGCCCTCGGCGCTCTCGCAAGCGGCCGTGGCGCCGCCCGGGCTCGACATGGGCACGGAGCTCATGGTGTCGCTCGGGGCGGGGTTCTACGAGGAGCTCGTCTTCCGGGTGCTCATCGTGGCGGCGCTCGCCAAGCTGGCCACGGGCGGCTTCGGCTGGCGGCCGTGGGCGGGCGGGGCGTTCGCCACGGTGCTCGGGGCGTTCATCTTCAGCGCCTTCCACTACATCGGGCCCCTGGGCGACGACCTGCAGCTCACCTCGTTCGTCTTCCGGATGATCGCGGGGCTGCTCCTCAGCGCGCTCTTCCTGCTCCGCGGCTTCGGCGTGGCGGCGTGGACGCATGCGCTCTACGACGTGTTCCTCACCGTGCGCGGGATTGGGTAGGCTGGAGGGCGGGGCGCTGGGGGCTGGTCTCGGGTTTCACCGCAGAGGCGCAGAGGCGCGGAGGGCCGCAGAGGGACCTGCGTCGGAGCGGAGAGCGCGTCGCAGGGGGGAGTGCGAAGAGATCAGGGTGGCCCGGCAGCACGGGCGGGGGCCGGGGCGCCAAACCCGGAGTGACACCCAGAGAACAAGGAGGCGCGGTCCCAGAACGCGCCCCCACTTTTTGCGGGTGCCTCTGTGGTCCTCCGCGCCTCTGCGCCTCTGCGGTGAAACCAGCACGACCAGCCCCAGTCAGCGCCCCCGTCCGCTCCTTGTAGAGCGAGTCGAAGATCTGCCGGTAGAGCGCCACGGGCTGGGCGCCGGGGATGAGGCCGGCGCGGTCCACGTAGAGGGTGGGGGTGCTGGCCACGCCGGAACGCGCGGCGCCCTCGGCCTCGCCCTGGATGAGGCCCCGGGTCTCGTTGCCCTGGAGGCAGGAGGTGAGGTCGGCCCGCGGCACGCCCATGGAGTCGGCGAGGGTGAGCAGGAAGGGCGCCGGGTCCTTGAGCGGCGCCCACTTGGGCTGGAGCTGGAAGAGCAGGTCGTGCGCCGGCCAGAATTTCCCGAGCCGCGCCGAGCACATGGCAAACTCCGCGGCGGCGAGGGCGTTCGGGTGGATCTGGGTGAGCGGCAGGTTCACGAAGATCCAGCGCACCTTGCCGGTCTGGACGTAGTCGCGGTCCAGTTCCGGGATCACCTCGAGCGTCAGCTTGCGGCAGAAGGGGCACTGGAAGTCGGAGAGCTCGTACACCGTGATCGGCGCGTCGGCCTTGCCCTTGGTGCGCTGGGCGAGCATCGGGTCGAGCTGCGCGGCGGCCGGCGCCGGCCCAATGAGGGCCAGGCCAGTGACGACGGCGAGGGCGGCGAGAAAGCGCATGGCGGGTCTCAGTAGCGGGGCACGCGGCGGCCGGTGGTCTTGTCGAGGATGACGCGCTCCCCGCTCACTTTCACGTTCCAGTACCACTGGCTGTTGGGGTCCCAGGCGTCCCAGGAGCGGGCGTAGATCCACCAGTCGCCGGGCGGGAGGCGGAAGCGGGCGCGTCCCTCGGCATCGGTGGAGTCGGAGACCTGTTCCCGGCCGATCCCCTCGGCGAGCTTCTTGGTGAGGGTGTCGTATCCGGCGTAGGTGCTATCTTCCCAGCGCACCATCTGGATGCGGAGGGAGTCCATCCGCGGCTTGAGGGCCTCGTTGGTGCGTGCGAGGCGGCGCTGGGCGTCGTCCCGGACAGCGCGGAGCGCGGTGAGGCTGTCGCCGAGGGCGGCGAAGGTGCGGTAGGCGGTGTCGTAGGCGGCGGCGCCGCGGGGCAGGCTGTCGAGCCGCGCGCGCTCCCGTGCCAGGCGGCGTTCCGCCGCCTGCAGGCGGTAGGCGGCCACCGCGTAGGTGGTGAAGGGCGCGCGGTAGGCCTGGAACAGACTGTCGAGCTGCTGCGTAAGAGCGGCCGGCCGCGGGTTCTTCGCCTCGAACGTGGCGAGGAGGCTGTCGCGGTCGTAGGGCAGGGCGACGAGGCCGAGCTTGGCCACCGGCGCGTCCACCGAATCCGGACCGGGAATGGCAACTTGGATCACGACGTCGCGCGGCTTGCAGGCCACCAGCGCGACGAGCAGCATCGACCCCCAGCGGAGCACGGGCACCCGGCTTTGGCAGAGACGGGGGAAAGCTACCTGCCTGCTCGGGGTCCTACAACTCGCGCTTCCGCTCCTCCTCGCCGCGCAGGATGCGCGGGTGGAGCGGCTCTTTCCCGCGCAGCCGAGCAACTACCTGACCGACGTGGCGGGGGTGGTTTCTCCCGACGTGGCCGGGCAGATCAACGACCTCGCCGCACGGCTCCGCGCCGCGACGGGCGCGGAACTCGCCGTCGTCACCCTCCCCACCATCGAGGACCAGGCGCCGGGAACCGTGGCGCTCGCCATCGGGCGGCGCTGGGGCGTGGGCGCCAAGGCCGAGATAGGCGACTCGACGCGCAACGCGGGGATGGTGCTCCTGCTGGTCCCCAAGACCGCCGACCACAAGGGTGAGATCTACCTGTCCACCGGACGCGGCATCGAGGGCATCATCACCGACGCCGAGTCGGGCCGGATGCTCGACGAGATGCTGCCGCAACTGCGGCAGGGCGAGTGGGGGCCGGCGCTGCTCACCGGCACCCAGGTAATCGCCATGACGGTGGCGCAGGGGTTTGGGGTCACCGACTCCGCGCTGGTCAACGCCCGGCCGTTCCGCGAGCCCAGCGGCAGCATGAGCCGCAGCACGGTGTTCACCATCATCCTGCTGGTACTGGTGGTGATGATCATCCTCTCCATCATCAGCGACGCCAGCGGCGGCGGGCGCGGGGGACCGCGGAGTGGGCGGTACCGCGGCGGGCGGCGCGGGGGCGGTGGGGTGGCGGGCTGGGCGGCGGGTGGAGCAGCGGGGGCTTCGGCGGCGGCGGCTGGGGCGGCGGCAGTGGTGGCGGCTTCGGCGGCTTCGGTGGCGGTGGCGGCTTCAGCGGCGGCGGTGCCGGCCGCAGCTTCTAGCAGGAGGCAGCGATGACCCAGGTGAACGACGCAATCACCCGCTTCCTGGCCGACCTCGACCAGGCGGGCCTCGGCGCGTACAGCGCCGTGCTGCACGGCTCGGCCGCGCGCGGGGAGTGGATCGCCGGCCAGTCGGACATCAACGTGGTGCTGGTGCTCCAGGCCATCGACACCAACGTGCTGGAGCGGCTGCAGGCGCCGCTGCGGAAGTGGGAGCAGGCGGGCGGCGCGCTGCCGCTGCTGCTCACGCGGGCGGAGTGGGTCCGCTCGGCGGATTCCTACCCGCTCGAGATCGCCGAGATGCGCACCGGCTACACGGTGCTCCGCGGTGAGGACCCGGTGGCCGGCCTCACGGTGCGCCCGGCGGACCTCCGCCAGGCCCTCGAGCGCGACTGGCGCGGCAAGCTGCTCCGGCTCCGCCAGGGCTACGCCCTGCTCAACGACGACCCGGGGATGCTCGGGGAGTTCGTGCGGCGGAGCCTGCCGGCCATCCTGTTCCTGGCGCGGGGCACCCTGGTGCTGGCGGGCCGCACCCCGCCGCGGGACAGCGTGACGCTGGCCCAGGTGCTCGGCACGCTCGCGGGGTTCGATCCGGACCCCGTCACCCGCATCGTCACCCACCGGGCGGACGCCGCCTGGCGCTGCACCGAGGGGGAGATGCGGGGCTATCTTGCGGCCGTCGAGGCGGCTGCACGCTACGTGGACCATCATCAGATTGGAGACCGGGGATGACGCGTCGTTTCGCTCTCGCACTGCTCGCTACGCTGGCGCTGGGCTCGAGCGGCTGCGGCTACAACACGATCCAGACGCTTGACGAGCAGGTGGGCCGCGCGCAGGGCCAGATCCAGGCCCAGCTGCAGCGGCGCGCCGACCTGATCCCGAACCTCGTGGCCACGGTGAAGGGCTACGCGGCCCACGAGGAGGGTGTCTTCACCGCCGTCGCCGAGGCGCGCTCGCGGCTGGCGGGGGCGGTGCAGTCCAACAACCTGGAGCAGATGGCCGAGGCCAACCAGGCGCTCAACGCGCCGCTCGGGCGGCTGCTGGCCATCTCGGAGGCGTACCCCGAGCTCAAGGCGGACCAGAACTTCCGGGCGCTGCAGGATGAGCTGACGGGGACGGAGAACCGCATCGCCACGGCGCGGCAGGACTACAACGACGCGGTGAACGGGTTCAATGGCTACATCCGCAAGTTCCCCTACAACCTGACCGCCAAGATGTTCGGCGCGGGCGGGCCCAAGCCGTACTTCCAGGCGCGCGAGGGCACGGAGGCGGCGCCGGAGGTGAAGTTCTAGCCGGGCCGAATTGCGCTGCTAACCACGGGCCGCTCCTTTCGGTGCGGCCCGTTGGTTTTCGGGTGGGCGCGTGATTCACCGCAGAGGCGCGGAGACGCAGAGGGCCACAGAGGACCTGCGCTCGGAGAGGGAAGTACTTTTCCGGGTGGGGGCAGTGAATTGAGGGTGGTCTGTCAGCACGGATGAGGGGGCGCCGGACCCGAACTGACACCCACAAAAACATCACGGGCTCACCTTGCAGTGAGCCCGACATCCGAGAGCAGTTCCTCTGCGGCCCTCCGTGTCTCCGCGTCTCTGCGGTGAAATGGAACGACCAGCCCGCTCAGTCGACGACCGCCTCCGGCAGCACGTAGCGCATCGGGTCCACCGGCTTGCCGTTGACGTGCACCTCGTAGTGCAGGTGCGGCCCGGTGGCGAGGCCGGTGCTGCCCACCTCGGCGATCAGCTGGCCGCGCTCCACGCGCTGGCCTCGCTTGGCGAGGAGCTTGGAGGCGTGGGCAAAACGGGTGGTGATGCCGAAGCCGTGGTCGATCTCGATGACGTTGCCGTAGCCGGCTTCCCAGCCGGCCGACAGGACGGTGCCGCCCGCCGGCGCCTGGATGGGCGAGCCCATCGGGGCGGTGACGTCGATGCCCTCGTGCGGCCGGTTGATGTGCAGGATCGGGTGCGAGCGCATCTTGGCGAAGGCGCTGGTGAGCCAGCCCGTGGTGGGCAGGATTGACGGCGTGGCCGCCAGGCGCTCGCGGTGCTGCAGCAGGCTGTCCTTGGCCTCGTCGAAGGACGCGGCCAGCAGGTTGGCGCGCCGGATCAGCGCGCCGAGGTCCACGCGGACGTCCGCGGCGCGCTGCCCCAGGACCCCCATCCGGCTCAGCGAGTCGATGCCGGCGTTGGGGTCGGCGGGGCCGCCGATGCCGGCCTGCTGGACCGACGGATCGTTGGGCTCGAGGTTGGCCAGCAGGCGGATGCGGGCGTCCCGCGTCGCGATGTTCTTGAGGGTGTCGGTGAGCTGGGTGACCTGGCTGTGCATCTGCCCCAGTTCCTCGGCCAGCCGGGCATTCTCCCGCTCCAGCTGCGCCGCCCGCCCCAAGTCGAGGGACCGGGACACGGTGCCGTAGCCAAGGAGCAGGGCCAGGAGCGCCACGATCCCGCCGGAGGCCGCCGCACCCTTGACCAGGCGCTGGGAGACCTCAATGGCCCGGCTCGCCCCGGAGCCCGGGGGCACGAGCACGATGGTCCATTTCTTCGGTGCGGACATGGGCATCCCTGCAAAGAAGGCCGGTGGATACCGGAGACCCAAGGAAATCTTGTGCCTGAGGAGATATCGGCGGGTCGGACCTTCGACCGGAGGCTAACGTACCCCCGGGGCAGGGATGGTCAAGTGCGATTAATCACTGGCAAATCCTTGACTGTCAAGGATTTGCCACCGGCGGCTTCGGGAAGAGCCCGTCCGGCTTCCGGACCGTGAGGCCAGTCACCTCGGGGTGGGTGGCCGCATTCCACGCCCGGATCGGGCGGTCCGCCTGTCCAAGAAGTTGCCAGAGACTGCCGGCCTTTCCCGGCATGAACGGCCAGGCCAGGACGGCCAGCCGGAGGAGGCAGCGAGCCAGGGAGGCCAGCGCCTGGTCCAGCTCCGGGTCCTTCCCCTGCTTGGCGAGGGTCCAGGGAGCCACTTGGACGATGTACTGGTTGGCGGCCGTCACCAGCTCCCAGGCGGCCTCGGCGCCGCCGCGAAGGTCAAAGGCGTCCATGGCCTCGGCGTAGCCCGCCACGGCCTCGGCGCCGGCCTCGTCCAGGGGGCTGGGTCCGCCGGCCGGGACCACCCCGGCGCGGTATTTCTCGATCATGGCCAGCGAGCGGCTGGCCAGGTTGCCGAGGCCGTCGGCCAGGTCGGCGGTGTAGCGCTCGTCGAAGCGCTCCCAGGTGAAGTTGCCGTCGTTGGCGAAGCCCACCTCGCGCAGCAGGAAATAGCGCAGCGCGTCGGGGCCGTGGCGGCTGATGGCCTCGCGCAGGTCGAGGCGCACGCCGGCGCTCTTCGAGAAGCGGTCACCGCCGTAGTAGATGAAGCCGTGGGCCCACACCCGCTCCGGCACCGGCTCGCCCGCGGCGTGCAGCATGGCGGGCCAGATCACGCAGTGGAAGCGGGTGATGTCCTTGCCGATGACGTGGAGCTGCGCCGGCCAGGTGGCGCCGGAGCCGGCGAAGCGGCGCGCGGTCCAGTAATTGGGTAGCGCGTCGAACCAGACGTAGGTGGTCTGCTGCTCACCGGTGCTGAGCGGACGGGGGAAGGGAATGCCCCACGAGAAGCGGCTCCGGCTGGCGGAGACGTCCTCGAGCCCCTGCCGCAGCAGGCCCAGGATCTCGTTGCGGCGGATCTCAGGCTGGATGAAGTGGGGGTTGTCGGTGACGAGCTTCTCGAGGAAGCCCTGGTAGCGGGAGAGACGGAAGAACCAGTTCCGCTCCGTCACCTCTTCCAGCGTGCGGGTGGGATGCAGCACGCACTTGCCGTCCACGATGTCCGCGTCGGTCTTGAACGACTCGCAGCCCACGCAGTAGAGCCCGGTGTAGGCGCGCTCGTAGAAGTCGTCGGGGTTGCGGGCGAAGATCTGCTCGATCAGCGCCTGCACCCCGGCGTGATGCTCCGGCCGGGTGGTGCGGATGAACTGGTCGCGCGAGATGAGCAGCTCATCCCAGGTCCGCTCGAAGGTGGCGGCCACCTCGTCCACCAGCGCCTGCGGGGTGGTGCCCCGGTCGGCGGCGGTCTGGGCCACCTTCTGGCCGTGCTCGTCCATGCCGATGAGGAACCAGACGTCGTCCCCGCGGAGCCGGCGGTAGCGGGCAATGCAGTCGGCGCCGACCTTCTCGAAGGCGTGCCCCATGTGGGGATCGCCGTTGGCGTAGTCGATGGCCGTGGTGAGGAAGAACGACGCCACTCAGGCCTCGGGAGACGGTGTGGAGGGGCCGCCGGGCGCGTCGCCGCCGCGCCCGCCCCGGCCGCGGCGGCCGCGCCGCCGGCGGCGCCGGGCGGGCTGGCCGTCGGGGGAGGTGGTTGCTGCGCCCTCGCCACCGGGCTCGGGCGTGGCGCGGGGCGGGGGCGGCGGCTCGGGCACGCCCGCCCGGGGGCGCTCGGGGCGCTCGCCGGGCCTCCCCTTGGGGCGCGGCGCGTCGCCCTGGGGCGGGCGCTGCTCGGGGCGCGCCGGCTTTCCGGCGGATGGCTGCGGCGGGCGGCCTGGCTGCTGTGGGCGCTCGGACCGGCTGCCCTCCCTGACCGGGGCCGCGGGCGCGGCCGGGCGCGCCTCGGGGCGCTTGCCCTCCGGCGGCCGGCGCTCCATCCCGGGGCGGGATGGCACCGCGGGCGCGGCCAGCGGCTCGGCCCCCGCCTCGCGTTCGGCCTGCTCCTCGCGCAGCTGCACCAGCGGGATGATGCGGGGCCCGTGGCCCTCGCTCCGCAGGAAGACGCGCTCGCGGAAGATGTCCACCGCCACCACCTTCTCGGCGCCGTGGCGGGTCTGCAGCGTCTTCCCCTCGCGCGGGAAGCGCTTGCGCGCGGCGACGTAGAACTCGTGCTCGTACTTGAGGCAGCAGAGCAGCCGCCCGCAGCCGCCCGAGATCTGCGCCGGGTTTAGGGAGAGGTGCTGGTCCTTGGCGAGCGCCAGGCTGACGGGATTGAGGTCCTTGAGCCAGGTGCTGCAGCAGAACTCGCGGCCGCAGCGGCCCACGCCGCCCAGCCGCGCGGCCTCGTCACGGACGCCGATCTGGCGCAGCTCGATGCGCGCCTTGAACGCCGCCGCGAGCTCGCGCACCAGCACGCGGAAGTCCACCCGCTTCTCGGCCGTGAAGTAGATGGTGAGCTTGGAGCGGTCGAACTGCCACTCGGTGTCGCTCACCCGCATCTCGAGCTTGTGCTGGCGGACCTTGGCGATGGCCTGCTGGCGGAGGTCGTCCTCCTGCTTGCGGAGCTCGTTGGCCTGGCGGAGGTCTTCCTGGGTGGCGCGCCGGAGCACGTGCTTGAGCTTGGGGCCGCGCTTGCCGTCCGTCCGGGGCGCCGGCGGCTCCGGGGCCTGCGGGGCCTCGGTGATCGGCGCCTCCTCCGTCGAGGTCTCCTCGGCCACGGCCACCGCGCCCTCGGTGTCGGCGCTGGCTGGGTCCTCGCTCGTCTCCACCGCCCGGCCGCCGGTGCGCGCCTCCGCGACACCTACGCCCACCGCGCAGGAGCTGCACGCGCCGCACTTCTTCTCGGCCGACGGGCCGGTGGTGAGCACGCGGCCCAAATCCTGGCCGCGCTCCGCAGGGACCACGACGGCCTCGTGGAGCCGGAGCGGCTCCCGGTCGTCGGGCCAGGCGAAGAACTCGCGGCGCGTGCCCTTGAAGCGGACTTCGACGGTCTGGGGCATCAGGCCTCGGTGAAGGCCCCCATCGCGGCGAACTTGTCGCCGCGGCGGCGCACCAGCTTCTCGGGGCGGATCTTGCGGAGCTCGTTGACGTGGCGGATGAGCGCCTCCCGGAGCGCCTCGCCCGTGGCGTCCGGATCGAGGTGCGCGCCGCCCATGGGCTCGGCCAGCACCTCGTCGATGAGCTTGCTCTTGAGCAGGTCCTGGGCGGTGAGCTTGAGCGCGTCGGCCGCGCGCTCCCGCTGGCTCGCGTCCTTCCAGAGGATGGCCGCGCAGCCCTCGGGCGAGATCACCGAGTAGACCGAGTTTTCGAACATGAGGATCCGGTCGGCGGTGCCGAGCGCCAGCGCGCCGCCCGAGCCGCCCTCGCCGATCACCACGGCCACGATGGGTGTCGGGAGCGCCGCCATCTCGAGGATGTTCCGCGCCAGCGCCTCCGACTGGCCGCGCTCCTCGGCGCCGAGGCCGGGATAGGCGCCCGGCGTGTCGATGAGCGTGATGACGGGCGCGCCGAACTTGGCCGCCATCTTCATGAGCCGGAGCGCCTTCCGGTAGCCCTCGGGGTGGGCCATGCCGAAGTTGCGCTTGAGGTTCTCCTTGGTGTCCCGCCCCTTCTGGTGCCCGATCACCATCACCGACAGCCCGCCGAGCCGCGCCCAGCCGCCAACGATCGAGGGATCGTCGCGGTAGAGCCGGTCACCGTGGAGCTCGATGAAGTCGGTGAAGATGGTGCTCAGGTAGTCCAGCGTGTACGGCCGGCGCGGGTGGCGCGCCACCTGCACCCGCTGGATGGGCGAGAGCGCGCCGTAGATCTCCTGGCGCACCGTGTTGAGCCGGACCTGCAGCAGCCGGATCTCCTCGGCCACGTCGATCTTTCCCTCCTCGCCGAGCTTCTGGAGGTTCTCGATCTGGCGTTCCAGCTCCTGCAGGGGCTTCTCGAAGTCGAGCGCGTAGGTCGAGGCCATGGGGGTCGGGTGAGCGAGGGTCGCGGCGGCGCGGGGCGCCGCCGTCAGGATGCGCGCACGAACGCGACGCTGTCCGTGCCAAGGAGCCGGCGCAGGCCGGCCACCAGTTCTTCGTCGGGGGCCACGCGGACCCGGCGGGACCGCGCCCGGAGGCGCTCGCCGTTCCCGTCGGACCATTCAATATAGAGCGGCGCGGGGCCCGGGTGGCGGCTGCAGAGGGCCACGGCCTGCCGGAGCAGGTCCGGCTCCGGGGCGCTCGGCAGGCTCCAGCGGAGCGCCAGGCCCAGCGAGCCCGAGCTGAGCAGCTCCTCCAGCGGCCGGGCGCTCTCCACCACGAACGGTGCCCGCTCCTCTCCCCGGTCCCGGGCGGAGTACCCCCCGGTGAGGAGCACCGCCAGGTCCTCCCGCAGCACCGAATTGAGCTTGGACCACGCCTCCGGGAAGACGATGGCCTCGGCGGTGCCGTGGAAGTCCTCCAGGATGATCCGGGCGTACTCCTTCCCCGTCTTCTTGGAGATCTGCCGCTTCACCGAGGTGAGTACCGCGGCCACGGTAACCTGGTGTTCGCTCCACTCGTGCAGCGTCGCGGTGGTCCGGCTGCCGAAGACCTCCACCTCAGCACGGAACCGCTCCAGCGGGTGGCCCGAGATGAAGAACCCGATGACTTCCTTTTCCTTGGCCAGCCGCTCCTGCTCGGTCCACTGCGGCACGTCGGGGAGGCCGCTGGCGGTGGGCCGCGCCGCGGGCGTGGCCTCACCGAAGAGGGAGGCCTGGCCCACCTCGCGCTCCTGCTGCAGCACCTGCGCCTCACG
>JBGAOL010000065.1:0-13580 GCA_044221825.1 Gemmatimonadales bacterium | reverse complement strand
AAGGTGAGCCCACGGTGTTTTTGTGGGTGTTGGCCGGGGTTCGGCAGCGCCTCCCACCCGTGCGGCCAGGCCACCCTCAATTCACCGCACTCACCTTGAGCCACTCTGCCCACTCCGAGCGCAGGCCCTCCGCGTCTCCGCGCCTCTGCGGTGAAAAAGTACGACCAGCTCACCACCGCTCCGCGACCAGGCGCACCATCACCGCCAGCCCGGCCACGTCCACGAGGTCCACGACCTCGGCGGGAGAGTGGGAGTAGCGGAGGGGCCAGCCGATGGCGAGGTCGGGGACGCCCCAGGGGAGGAAGGTGGAGCCGTCGTTGCCGCCGCTCGTGGTGCCGTACTGGAGGGGCTGGCCGGCGAGGCGGGCGAGGGTGCGCAGGGAGTCGGTGAGCGCGGGCGGGGCGACGGCGCTGTTGTCGAGGGCGCGGATGACGGGGCCCTGGCCGAGCGGGGCGACGGCGTAGGCCTGCGGCTCGGCGGGGCCGTCGGCGGAGACGAAGGTGTCGATGGCGTGGACGCGCGCGGGGGTGGTGCCCAGCGCGTCGGCCACGACCTGGGCGCCGTCGAGGCCGGTCTCCTCGCGGACGCTGAAGATGAAGATGACCTCGTGCTTGAGGCGCGCGGGGTTCAGCTCGTGCAGCGCCTGCAGCAGGGCCACGCAGCCCACGCGATCGTCGAAGCTCCGCCCGGTGGCGCGGGTGCCGGCCAGGCGCTGGTAGCTCTTGGGACTGGAGACGCGGTCCCCGAGGGCGATGCCGAGGCGCGCGGTGGCGGCCTTGCTGGTGGTGCCGACGTCGGCGCGGAGCACGGGGGGCTGGCGGCGATTCTGGAGCGAGTCGCGCGGGGGGAAGACCGCGGGGACCACGCCGGTGGCGGTGTGGACCAGCGCGGGCCGGCCCTCGTAGACGGAGCTGAAAAAGCCGCCCAGCGCGGTGAGCTCGAGCTGGCCGTCGGCGCGGATGCCGGTGACCTCGAAGCCAATCTCGTCCATGTGCGCCACGAAGACGACGGGCGCCCCGCCCTGCCCCACGCGGACCCAGAGGTTGCCGGCGGTGTCGGTCTCGGCCTTGGCCCACTGGGGGAGGAGGGACTGCACCACGTCGCGCACCGGACCCTCGTGGCCGGAGACGCCGTAGGCCTCGGTGAGCTGGCGGAGCATGCGCTCGACGCTGACCTGGCGCGCTGCCTGGGTGACGGCGGCGCGTGGAGCTGCCTGGGCAGCCAGGGCAATGGGGAGCGCGGCGGCGAGGGCCGCGAGGCGAAGGGCGCGCATCATTCGCTCCCCCGGATGCGAAGGGTGAGGCTCTGGCGGAGCGCGGCGACGTCGGGGAAGCTCACGGTCTCGACGGCGGAGCCGGGGTAGCGGCTGGGGAGGAGCCAGGTCTCGACCTTGCCGAGGTAGCGGGGGTCGGGCGACTGGCGCTCGGTGATGACGTCGCGGGTGGCGCCGCGGTCGAGCAGGATCGTGGTGGTGAAGGGGCCGAGGTTCCGGGCCACGGTGAGGAGGCCGCGCTGGGTGAAGAGCTGCTCGCCGACGAAGGCGATGATGACGGTGCCGCGCGCGGGGGTTGCGGCCTGCGCCGCCTCGAGGAGGGCGGCGCAGGCGGCGCGGCGCGTCACGGCGGGGCCGGCGAGGAGCGAGTCGGCGTAGCGGTGCGGGCGCTTCTCGAGCGCCAGCGGCGCCAGCACCTCGACGCCGAGGGCGCGCGCCTCGGCGGCGCTCCGGGCGCCGATGTCCACGAACGCGGAGTCGAAGGTGAACGGCGCCTCGGAGGCGCTCCGGCCGCGGGTGAGGTGCACGGAGTGGATGCCGACGACGCCGGGCACGGCGCCCTTCCTTCCCCAGACCGTGATGCGCTGGCCCTCGAGCTGCTGGTCGAAGAGCGGCTGGGGGTTGGGGCCCACGCGGCGGAGGGTGAGGTAGCCGTCGGCGCGGATGTTCCCGATGACGAAGCCGGGCTCATCGAGGCCGCAGGCGATGAGGCGGCGGGGCTCGCCGCTGCCGAGGGTGAGGAGGACGCTGCCGGCGCGGTCGCGCTCGGCGCCGGGGAGGAGCGTGAGCAGGGTGTCGGTGACGGCGTGCTCGTAGCCGCTCACGGCGGTCATGGCGGCGAGGCGGGTGACGAGGGGTTCGAGCGGGTCCTGCGCCGCGAGGGGCGTGGCGGCGAGGCCGAAGAGGAGCGCGGGGACGCGCCTATAGATGGAAGGGAGCATGGGGGCAATGTGGCGCGCGGGGGGAGCGGGGGGTAGAGGGGGTTGCTGGCGGGTGTCACAGGGGGGACGTAAACTGGTCGAGGCAGCGGCTCGATGCCGCGCTCCTCCACCACCATCCCCCGGGCTCCTTGGCCGACCTCGTCCTCGTCACCGCGCGGGATCCGCGGCGCCTGCTGGAACATGCCGCCGACGGCTTCCTCGAGCCGGCGCGATTCGTGGGGCACCCCTTCCCCACGCCGCCGTACCTCCTGGCGCTCCGCCAGGGCGGCGTGCGCGACGACCTGATCGCGATGGCGCGCGCGCGCGGGGTGAGCGGCTGGTTCGACCCGCCGCTCTGCATCTTCCACGAACTGCCTGACTGGCTCGGCTCCACCACGCGGGTGCCGCTCGATGCGATCGAGCGGGAGCTCCTGCTTGGCCGGCTGCTGCGGGAATCGCGGGGGGAAATCTTCGCAACGCTCCGGCGGCCCGCGGAGTTCATCCGGGCACTGGACCAGTGGTTCGGGGAGTTGTGCGCGCTGGAGGTGGGACCGGCCCAGTATGGCGCCGCGGTGACGATGCTGCCCGGGGACGCGTTCGAGCAGCGGCGCAACGCGGAGCTCGCCGCCCTGTACGGCGCCTACGTGGGCGCACTTGGCGAGGAACGCCGGGACGGGCGCGACACCCTGGCCGATTGCGCGCGCGCGATCCGTGACGGTGGGCGGACCCTGAACGAGCAGCTCGGCACCAGCAGGCGCGAGGTCCGCATCTTCGGCCTGAACGACCTGCGCGGGGGCTGGCCCACACTCCTGCGGGCGCTCCGCGACTCGCCGAGGCTCGACAAGGTGGTGGTGTACTCGAGCTACGTGCTGCCGGGCATCGTCGACGACCTCGGGGCGCGGCACGAGCCGCTGCCGGAACCGGCCGGCGTGGCCGTGCGCCTGTTCGTGGAACCGCCGATGCGCGCGGGGACGGTTGCGGTGCTCTCGGCGCCGGACGTGGATCGCGAGCTCGAGGCGGTGGCGGCGCGGGTGCGGCAGCTCCACGCGGACGGCGTGCCGCTCGAGGAGATCGCCATCGTGGCGCGGCGCGCGCGACCGCACGTGGACGAGGCGGTGCGGGCACTCGCCGGCGCCGGGATCCCGGCCACGGTGCGGCAGCGGCGGGGTGAGCGCGAGGTGCCGGTGATCCGCGCGGTGCTGGCGCTCTTCACCGCGGCGGCGGAGCGGTGGTCGCGGCATGGGCTGGTGGAGGTGGCGTCGCAGCCGTACTTCGCGAGCGAGCTGGACCCGGTGGTGCTCAACTACGCGGGCTTCCGCACGCGGCTCGCGGGGCTTGGCGACTGGCAGGCGGCGCTCGAGTCGCTGGTGGCCCGCGCGCGGCAGCGGGACGCCGACGCCGGGGAGGAACGTGAGGCGGACCGGCGGAACCCGCTCCCCGCCACGGCGCGCTGCGTCGCGACGCTGGCGGCGTTCACGCAGTTCACCGCGCACTCCTCCAGGCTCGAGGCCCCGCGGCGGCTCAGTGCGTGGCTGGCCACGCTCGTGGAGCTGCTGGACCAGGACCCCTTCGGGATGCAGCGGGCGCTCCATGCCATCTCCCCCGACGAGCACCTGGTGATCCGGCAGGACGTGCTCGGCTGGCGCCGGCTCGGTGAGGTGGCGCGAGCGTGGAAGCAGGCGCTCGAGAGGTGGGGTGAGGGACCGCAGGAACTCACCGTGGAGGAATTCGCCACGCTCCTCGGCGCGGCGCTCGACGGCGACGTGCCGCTCCAGTCGGAGACGGCCTTCGGGGTGCAGGTGCTGGAAAGCCTCGCGGCGGCGTACCGGCCGTTCCGGCACGTCTTCCTGGTGGGGCTCGAGGCGGGGCAGTTCCCGAGCCGGGCACCGCTCTCGCCGCTGATGGACGAGGCCGACCGGGAGGCGCTGGCGGAGGCGGGGCTCCGCGTGGACCGGCGCGGCGACTGGGACCTGCGCGAGCGGGAGCTCTTCCGGGTGCTGGTGGCCGGGGCGTCGGAGCGGCTCACCGTGTCCCATGCGCGCACCACGCGGGGGCAGGAAACGATCCCATCGGCGTTCCTCGATGCGCTCGGTGACGTGGCCCACCTCGAGGTGACGACGGTGACGAGCTCCCAGGTGTTCCTGCCCGGGCAGCGGCTGGCGCGGGATGCCGAGGCGGCGGCTACCGCGGCGCACGCTGCGCGGATCGAGCGGGCGCGGGCAGCGGGTGAGGCGACTCCCTGGAGCGGGACCATCACCGCGCCGGACCTCCGGGCGTGGGTGGCGGTCGAGTTCGGGGACGGGCGGGTCTGGAGCCCGACGCAACTGGAGCAGTACGCCACGTGCCCGTGGGCCTTCCTGGCGACGCGAGTGCTCCGGCTGGAGCAGCTGGAGGACCCGGACGACGGAATGGAGCCGACGGTGCGCGGGACCGTGCTGCACGACACGCTCAAGCGATTCTACACCGCGCTCGGCGCGAGCTGGGAACGGCCGCTGCTCCTGCGGGAGGGCGACAAGGCCCGCGCCGACGCGGCACTGGCGCCCGCGCTCGATGCCGCCCTCCAGGCGGCCGACGCCGGCGGGCTCTGGCTTGGGCCCGTGGCGCTCCGCGGGGCGCAGCGCGCCGAGCTGCTCCGGACGCTCGGGAAGTACCTCGCGGGGGAGATCGAGCGGAACGAGAAGCACTGGAACAGCCACTCCCCGATGGCCAAGCAGGTGAAGCTCGGCGCGGCGGAGCACGAGGTGCCGATCGGCGAGATGGTCCTGGAGCGCGATGGCGTACGCCTGCGGTACCGCGGCATCATCGACCGCGTGGACCGGGGCGTGGAGCAGCCGGAGTTCGTCGGGATCGTGGATTACAAGTCGAGCAAGAGCGCGGCACCCGGCGGCGGCGAGAAGGCGGCGTGGGACGACGGCGTCGCGCTACAGGCACCGCTCTACGCGCACGCGCTCACGACGCTGTACCCAGGCAGCGCGCCGACGTCACTCGAGTACCGCGTGCTGCGCGATGGCTCATCCGTCCTCCGGCTGGTGCTGCACCAGGCCAAGAAGATCCGCGGGCCGCTCGAGCCCAAGGACGACGATCGCGACCAGCTGGACGGCGCCCTGGCGAGCGCGGTGGCACACGTGCAACGCCTCCGCGACGGGCAGTTCCCGCCGGCGCCGGCGGCCTCGTGCAAGTGTCCTCCCTGGTGCGCCGCGTGGGCGGTGTGCCGCACCCCCGGCGGCCCGGAGACGAAGCATGCTTGAGCGCGAGCCGACCGACCGGCAGTGGGAAGCGATCCGCGCCACCGAGGAGCACGTCCTCGTGGGCGCCGGCGCCGGTACGGGCAAGACCACGACGGTGATCGGGCGGATCCTCTACCTGCTCGGCGTGCCCGTGCGCGGGCAGGTGCACCCCGCCCCGCTCCGGCTCAAGGACATCGCCGCGGTGACGTACACCAACGCGGCGGCGGCGGACCTCAAGGCCAAGCTCCGCACCGCGCTCCTCAAGGCGGGACTCCGGGATGTGGCGTACGAGGTGGATGCCGCGCGGATCGGCACCATCCACGGCTTCTGCGCCGACCTGCTCCGCGAGTTTGCGCTCCGCTCGGGGCGCGGGATGCTCGGGAAGGTGGTGGAGGAGGCGGAGGGGGCGTCGTTCCTGCTCGAGGGAACGCGGCAGGCGCTGCTCGCGGCGCTGGCGGCCGACCCCGCGCGGCTCGAGGGGCTGGTGTCGCAGTGGCAACTCCGGGACATCGAGCAGTGGATCGGCTCGCTGGCGTCCGACTCCGACCGGCTGCGGACGCTCCGTGCCGCGGCGGGTGGCATG
The DNA here is from genome assembly GCA_044221825.1 of Gemmatimonadales bacterium. Lineage (GTDB taxonomy): Bacteria > Gemmatimonadota > Gemmatimonadetes > Gemmatimonadales > GWC2-71-9 > JADJOM01. The sequence continues at coordinate 7,577 of JBGAOL010000065.1, read as the reverse complement.
CCGGTGGAAGAGCAGCTGCTGCTGTCGCTGGCGGCGGATGCGCGGGCACGGGTGGACGCGCTGCTCGAGGCGGAGGGGGCGGCGGACTTTGATGCGCTGATCGTCTGGACGCGGGACCTGCTCCGCGACTACCCGGCGGTGCGGCAGGCGCTGCAGCGGCGGCTCAAGCTGCTGGTGGTGGACGAGTTCCAGGACACCGACCCGGCGCAGCGGGAGATCGCCTACCTGATCGGCGAGCCGGAGCGCCGCGCGCCGGACACCACGCGCCTCCTCCTGGTGGGCGACCCGAAGCAGAGCATCTACCGCTTCCGGCGTGCCGACGTGACGGTGTGGCGCGCGGTGGAGGCCGACTTCACGAAGCACGCCCTCGGCCGGGTCATCGTCCTCGACGAGAACTTCCGCAGCGTGGCCCCGCTCCTCGGCTTCGTGGACCACGCCATCGGGAAGATCCTCGACGCGCCGATCGACGGCCCCATGGCGGACTTCGAGATCCCATTCCAGCCGCTCAAGCCGGATCCCGCCAAGCCGCGTGTGGAGCAGGCGGTGGAACTGCTCGTGGTGCCGCCGGAGGAGGAGGGGAAGAAGGACAAGGCGGCGGGGCGCCGGGAGAAGGAGGCTGAGCTGCTGGCGCGGCGCCTCGCGGAGCTGCATCGCGGGCCCGAGCAGGTGCCGCTCCCGGAGATGGCGGTGCTGCTGGCCTCGTGGAGCGACGCACAGCTGTACGAGGATGCGCTCCGCGCGCAGGGGCTGCGCACGTACTCCCTCCGGAGCGAAGGGTTCTACGCATGCCGTGCGGTGATGGACCTGGTCCTGGCGCTCGAGGTCCTTCGCGACCCGAACGACGAGCGGGCGCTGCTCGGCTGGCTGCGCTCGCCGTGGGTGGGGTTGTCGGATGAGTCGCTGATCCGGCTGGCGCGTGGGCTGCCGACGCCGCGGCATGCGGGGCTGGCCAAGTTCATGCTGCCGGAGACGGAAGAGCAGGCCCGGCTGGAGCGGGCGGCCCGTCTGCTGGCCGAGTTCCTGCCGCTCCGCGACCGGGTGCCCATCGCCGAACTGCTGGGCCGGCTGCTGGAGCGGACGGGCTACCTGGGGCACCTGCTGCTGCTCGGGGAGGAGGGGCTGCAGCGGGCCGCCAACGTGCGGAAGTTCCTGCGGCTGGCGCGGGAGGAGGCGGAGCGGAGCGTCACGAGCTTCCTGCGCATGATCACCGACCTCACGGCGGCGGAGGTGCGGGAGGGCGAGGCGCGGCTCTTCGACGCCAAGGAGGACGTCATCACGATCACCACGATCCACAGCGCCAAGGGGCTCGAGTGGCGGGTGGTGGCGTGGGCGGACCTGGAGCGGGCGTCGCCCGGGCCGAAGGGCATGCTGCTGGTGGGGCGGGACGGCATCGCCATCAAGCGGCCGGACCTCGAGACGAAGCAGCAGCCGGAACACGTGCAACTGGTGCTGGCACAGCTCGAGCGCGAGGGCCTCGCCGAGCGGAAGCGCCTCTGGTACGTGGCGGCGACGCGCGCCAAGCAGCGGCTACTCCTGTCGGGGTTCTCGAAGCTGGAGCCGGGCAAGGGGAAGGACCCGGCGACGGAGCTGCTCAAGGTGCTGCCAGGAATGGAGCTGGCTGAGGGCGCGCCGGTGGAGTTCACGAGCCACACGGGCGAGGTGCACCGGGGGGTGGTGAAGCTGACGACGGGGAAGGTCCCGCCCCCGCCGGCCGTGGCGCCGCCGCCGGTGGCGCTGCCGGCGGCACCACCGCCGGCGGCGGTGCCGCTCGGGCGGCGGCGGCGCAGCGCCAGCGACCTCCGTCAGGCGGAACGCTGCGGCCGGCGGCACCACTACAAGTACGTGCTCGGCCTCCGCGAGCCGGAGGTGACGGGCGGCTTCGGCGAGGGGGCGCTCCAGCGGGGGCAGATCGTCCACGAGGTGCTGGAGCAGGCGCAGGAAGCCGAGGACCTGGACCGGGTGCTCGAGGATGCGATCCGGCACTGGGATCCCGACGCCCCGGGGATCGAGACGCGGGCGGGGAGCCGCTACCGGGAAACGCTCAGGGAGGAGGTGGCGCGGGTGCAGGACACCGCGCCCTACCGTGACCTGGTGTCACGCCCGGGCCGGCGGCACGAGCTGCCGTTCCTCCACATCACGGAGGAGGGGTGGTTCGTGGAGGGCGCCATGGACCTGGCGGCGCCCGAGGGCGTGGGGATCGTCCTGCTCGACGTGAAGACCACCAACTGCCGGCCGGAGGCCATGGAGGCGCACGCCGAGGAGTATGCGGTGCAGCGCGCGGCCTACGTGCGCGCCACCGAGGCCATCGCGGGGCAGCCGGTGACGCGCTTCGTGTTCCATTTCTCGCGGGCGGGCGGGGCGGTGGAGGTGCCGATCACTGCGGCGTCGCGGGACGCCGGCATCCGGCGGATCGGCCGCCTGGTGCAGCTCACCGGCACCGGCGGGGCCACGCTCACCTCGCACCCGGGCGACTGCCGGTACTGCGGCTACCGCACCGCCGGGTGGTGCGAGGGGGTCACGGCCGCTCCGGCCCCGTCCCCGCCCCCGTCGCCCTGATGGCCGTGGCGATCTCGTCGAGGTCGCCGCCCGTCAGCTTCACCTTCCCCGCATCGACCCACCCCTCCACCTGCGCCGGCGTCCGCGCGCCCACGATGGCCGCCGTGACGCCCGGCCACGCGAGCGTCCACGCGATCGCGATGCTCGCCACGCTGGTGCCGTGGCGCTTCGCGATGGGGACCAGCGCGTCCCGGAGCGCCAGGTTCCGCGACAGCGCCGGCTCCTTGAAGTTGTCGCCGCGGCGGCGCCAGTCGTCCTCGGCCATCCGGGCGATGCGTTCGCGGCTGAAGCTGTCGGTGAGGATGCCCGTCTGCATGGGGCTGTAGACGATGACGCCGGTGCCATGGGCGTGGCACCAGGGGATCACGTCGCCGGCGGCGGGGCGGCGGATCATGGAGAGTGGCGGCTGCAGCGAGGCCACGTGATGGAGCTTCTCGCAGCGCTCCAGCGACGCCACGGTGAAGTTGCTGACGCCGCCGAAGCGCACCTTGCCCTCCTCGATCAGCCTTCCCATCTCCGCCCACGAGTCCTCCACCGGCACGCCGGCCCCGTCCTGGGTGTGAAACTGGTAGAGGTCGATCCGCTCCACGCCGAGGCGGCGGAGCGAGGCCTCGCACTCGCGGCGGATGGAGGCGGGCTCGAGGCTCGACTTGTTGGGGCCCATGGGGTTGGCCGGGTCCCAGACGAAGCCGCCCTTGGTGAAGACCAGCGGGCGGTCCGCGGCCGGCAGCTCCCTGAGCAGGCGGCAGACCAGCTCCTCGGAGTGGCCGTGGCCGTACACCGCGGCGGTGTCGATCCAGTTGATGCCGAGCTCCACGGCGCGGCGCATGGAGGCGACGGCCTCGTCATCGTCGGTGGGGCCCCAGCCGTAGGACCAGCCGCCGCCCCCCGCGGCCCAGGCGCCGAAGCCCACGGTGGTGATGTCGAGCCCGGTGGTGCCGAAGGGACGGGTGGGGAGCGAAGCCATGACGGGATCCGGTGCGGGTGAACCTGACGGGATTGCGGAGCGGCGGGAACGCTACTCGACGGTGATCATCACCTCGTCCGAGGCCTGGCCGGCGCGGGCCCGGATGCGGTGCTGCCCGGGGACGAGCGGCCACCGCCCGCCCGCCACGCGGCGGCCATCCACGAACCACTCCACGGTGCCACGCGCGCCCGCCGACCGCAAGCCGATGGTGGCGTATTGCGCCTCCACCCCCGGGGGGATGCGGTAGAAGTCGCCGTCCTCGGGGGAGGTGATCACGAAGCGCCGCACGCGGGCCGAGTCAGGCGCCAAGGCGGCCGCGGCCGCGCCGAGGGGGACGGTGGCCCGGCCGCCGAGGGTGCGGCCCTCGGTCCCGGCCCACTCGGCGTACTGCACCGGCAGCGTGACGCCGCCAGCCTCGTGCCAGTCGCAGGTGTGATCGGGGGCGCTGCCCGGGAGGAAGTACTCGGTGACGGTGGGGCAATAACGGCCGGGGCGGAGGCCGGAGGTGCGGCAGATGACGTGCGCCTCGAGCCCCAGGTCCGTGGGGCGCGGCAGGCTGCCGGGGGCGTAGCGCGCGGCCACCGCGAGCACCGCCCGGTGGAGCAGTGGGCCCGCCCCCGTAATGCCGCTCACGCCCTCCATGGGACGGCCGCTGAAGTTCCCCACCCACACCGCCACCGTGAAGGCCTGCGTGACACCCACGGCCCAGTTGTCGGTGAAGTGGCGGCTGGTGCCGGTCTTCGCCGCCACGCGGAAGGGCCAGTCGAACGGGGTCTCGAGCCCGAAGCCCGGGATACGCGCGTCGGGATCGGCCAGGATGTCGAGGACCAGGGCGCTGGCGCGCTCGCTGGCCAGCCGCCCCCCCGACGCCGGCGCGTCGCCGGTGGGGAGCGCGATGGTCCGTGTGGGTGACCAGCGACCCCCGTTCGCCAGCGTCCGGTAGCCGTTGGCCAGCTCCAGCAGGGTCACGTCGCCGTTCCCGAGCGCCAGGCCCAGCCCGTAGTGCTCGGCGCTCCGGCCGAGTGAGGCAAAGCCGGCGTCGTGCAGGCCGTTGAGCAGCGTGCCCACGCCCACCTGCTCGGCCAGGCGCACGGCGGGGATGTTGAAGGAGCTGGCCAGCGCCTCGCGCACGCGCACGGGGCCGTGGAGGCGGCGGTCGTAGTTGCGCGGGTGGTAGGGGCCGGCCGCCGTCTGCCAGGTGGTGGCGATGTCGGCGAGGACGGTGGCGGCGGTGACGCCGCGGTCGAGCGCCAGGGCGTAGAGGAACGGCTTGAGGGATGAACCTGGCTGGCGCGGGCTCGTCACCATGTCCACCTGGCCCGCGGTGTCGGCCCAGAAGTCGGGAGAGCCCACCCAGGCCAGCACCTCGCCACTCCGGTTGTCGAGCACCACCGTGGCGGCGTGCTCCACGCCGCGGTCGCCCAGGGTGGCGACGGTGTGGCGCACCTCGGCCTCGAGCTCTTCCTGCAGCGCCAGGTCCAGCGAGGTGCGCCAGGTACCCACGAGCGGGCGGCCCGCCGCCTCGGCGTCGAGCAGGAGGCGGCTGGTGAAGTGCGGGGCCAGGAAGGGACGGGTGCGGTGCTGGTCGAGGACCGGCTCCTCGAGGGCCCGCTCAACTTCCGCCCCGGTGGCCCAGCCCTCCCGCTCCAGTGCGGCGAGGCCAATGCGGCGGCGCGTCAGGGCGCGGCCCTGCGACACGAGGGGGTTCCGGCTGGAGGGCGCCTGCGCCAGCGCCGCGAGCAGCGCCGCCTGGCCGAGGCTCACCTGGTCGGCGCCGGCGCCGAAGTAGAGCCGCATGGCGGCGGCCACGCCCACGGTGCCCTGCCCCAGCGGGACGCGGTTCAGGTACTGCTCCAGGATCTCGTTCTTGGAGAGGTGCGCCTCGAGGCGGAGCGCCCAGAGCGCCTGCACCACCTTGTCCACCGGCCCGTGGCCGATGGGGTGCACCAGGCGCGCCAGCTGCATGGTGAGCGTGGAGGCACCGGACACCACGCCGCGGGAGCGGAAGTTGTCGCGCAGCGCCCGGCCCACGGCGTGGACGTCGATGCCGTGATGGGTAAAGAAGCGGCGGTCTTCCACGGCCACGAAGGCGCGCGGCAGGTCGGGGTCCATGCTGCTGAGCGGCACCCAGCGGGCGAGGGAGCCGTCACCGGCGCGGGTGGCGCGGAGGAGGCGGCCCTGCCGGTCCTGCAACAGCAGCGTCTGCGCGTCACTCGGGGCCAGCAGCGCCCGCGGCACCGGCCACGCGACGAAGGCGCCCGCGGCGATGCCGAGGGCGCCCAGGAGCGCAATGGACCAGCGAAGCGCGCGCATTGCCGCCGGGGTTACCGGGTGGTGACGGTGAAGATGCCGCCGTCGCTCCGCCCGTACACCGCGGGGTTGTACATCTCCTCCGCGTGCGCGGGCGGGCGCACGAAGGTGCCCGGCGTGGTGGCGCGCGCGATGTAGGTCATGGCGTAGGTGCCGCGCCACAGCACGGTGGCGGAGTACACCACGCGGTCATCGCGCAGCTCCTTGTGGTCGAACGGCGACCACCACCCGCTGTCCCAGCTGCCGTAGTACCAGCCGTAGCCGCTTCCTTCCGCGCTCACGTCCTGCTCGCCTTCCGCCTGCTCGGGGGTGACGAACTCCATCCGCTGGTCGCGCCCCGGGCCAGGCAGCGTGCTGGCGGTGCGAAGGCTCAGGTCCACGGCCTCGAGGCCGGCGGGGAGCGCGTCGTCCACCACCAGGAACTCGCGGTCGTTGGGGATGGTGATGCGGAGGCGGACGCGGACGATCTCGCCCTCCTGCGCGCTGGTGATGGGCTCGGGCCGGTCGTAGCGCTCGTACCAGCGCTCCACCTTGATGCCCTGGTCCTCCGGGTTCACCGGGCGCTGCTTCGGGACCTCGCGCACGGTGAGGTAGTAGTAGAGCGGCGCGCCGGCCCCGTCGGCTTCAAGCCGGAGGGCCAGGGGACGCTCGCCGCTGGCGGCGGTGCCGAGGAGGCCGGTGAGGGCCACCGCGGAATCGCGGAGCGTGAGCGCGGGTGCCACCGCCGTGCCCACGGCGCCGACGGGGGCGGGCCTGGCGGAGAGGATCACCTTGTCGCCCTGGAGCACGCGGAAGGCGCGGGGGGCGCCCGCCTTGAGGCGGGCGTCGAACGCCACGAGCGCGCTGACGGCCGAGGCGTAATCCTGCGTATTCCACGGGTTGATGATGCCGGCGCGCTGCTGCTGCGCGATGGTCTCCACCAGCGGTCCGATCAGCGCGTGCGCGCTGTCCACGGCCAGCGTGGCGGTGAGGAGCCGCGCCACCGGGCGGATGCGGGAATCGAAGAAGCTCTGGGTGCTCCACGCCGCCTCCGGCACCGCGGCGCGGCGGCCCTCCACCTTCACGGTGCGCCAGACGGGCGTCAGGATGTTCCGCGCCGTCCGCGTGGCGCCACGGCGCGCCAGCATCTCGGCCAGGCGAAGCTGGTCTTCCCATGAGAGCTGCGCCACGGACCGCAGCAACTCGTTCTCGGCCGCCACCTCGGGCTTGCCGTAGCGGCTCAGGAAGTCGGCGGCCGCCACCTTGTCGCCGAGTGAGGCGCGGACGGCGTCGTACCAGCCGATGACGGGGGCCCGCACCTCGGCCGGCTCCGCCAGGTTGCGGCGCATGTATTCAGCCAGGCGCGCCAGCACCGAGTCACTGACGGTGATGCCGGCCGCGCGGGCCTCGAGCAGCACCTGCCCGGCGTAGGCGCTGAGCCACATGGTGGTCCAGTCCTCCGGGCCCCAGTAGCCGATGCCGCCGTCGCTGCGCTGGCGGCGCGAGAGCATGCTCACCGCCAGCTCAATGTCCTTCTTCGGGTTGCCGCGGAGCAGCTTGGTGCCGCGGAGTCGCTTCTCAGCCCGGTAGAGCGCAATGAGCGGGCCGGCCGTGCTCGACACCTGCTCGCTGCAGTAGTACGGATAGACGCGGAGCTCCCACGCCAGCCCCTTGAGCAGGCCGAGCGGGCTGTTGCCGAGGGAGAGCTCGAGGCGGGAGCGGTCGGGATCGATCCCGTCCGGCAGCCGGAACTCGACGGTGGCCG
>JBGAOL010000064.1:0-13710 GCA_044221825.1 Gemmatimonadales bacterium | reverse complement strand
TTACGCGCAGGCGGAGGCGCGAGGGCGCCTCCGGGCGCTGCTCGCCGTCCCCGTGCACCGCGCCGGCGCGTCCCACGAAGGCGGCTGAGGAGATCCGCGAGAGGACGGGTGTTGACCCCCGCGACCTGATCCGGGCCGTGGCCGGGGGACGCCTCTAGGCCGGCCACGGCGTGAGGGGGCCGCCGCGGCCGTCGCCCCGGGCGCGGAGGAGCTTCCACGATTGGCCCACCAGCGCCGGCGCCAGTGCCAGTCCCAGCACCAGCAGCCACTCCTCCGGGGTGAGGGGATGGACACCCAGCAGCGAGGCGAGCGGCTCCCACGTGGCGGCCACCAGCTGGAGACCGGCCGTGAGCGCCACCGCCCCGAGTGCGATCGGATTGCCGCACACTGCAGTCCAGCGCAGGACCGGCCCCGTCCGGCGCGCCGTGCCGAGGTGGAAGAGCTGGGCGAAGGCCAGCGTGAGGAACGCCAGGGCGGCCGCCTCGGCGGTCGGGGCACCGCGCCCGAGGCCCCAGACAAACGCGGCCAGCGTCGCGGCGGCGATGAGGCTGCCGTACGCGGCCACCTCCCACCGGCCGGGCCGTGGGAGCAGCGGGGCACCCGCGCCCGTGGGGCCGCGGTCCATGAGGCCGGGTTCCGCCGGCTCCACGGCCAGGGCCAGGGCGGGGATGGTGTCGGTGAGCAGGTTGAGCCAGAGGATCTGGAGCGGCTGGAGGGGCGCGGGCCAGCCCGCGGCCGCGGCCAGCAGCACCACGGCGAGTTCGGCGACGTTGCAGGCAAGGAGGTAGGCCACGGCCTTGCGCACGTTGTCGTGGATCACGCGACCCTCCACCACGGCCGTGGCGATCGTCGCGAAGCGATCGTCCGCCAGCACCACGTCGGCGGCCTCGCGCGCGAGGTCGGTCCCCCGCCGGCCCATGGCCACGCCGATGTCCGCCTTGCGGAGGGCGGCGGCGTCGTTGATGCCGTCGCCGAGCATGGCCACCACGGCCCCCTGGCGCTGCAGGGCCGTCACCAGCCGGAGCTTGCCCGCCGGGCTCACGCGGCTCCACACCGCCGTCCGGGCCGCGACCCCCGCCAGCTCGGCCTCGGGCAGGCGGTCGAGCTCGGCCCCGTCCCGGGTCTCGGCGCCCGGCGGCAGCAGGTCCAGTTCCCGGGCGATGGCAGTGGCGGTTGCCTGCTGGTCGCCCGTCAGCATCACGGTGCGGATGCCCGCGCGCCGGAACTGCCCGATGGTGGCGGCCACACCCGGCGCCGGGGGATCCTCGAGGCCGACGAAGCCGAGGAGCGTGAAGCCGGCGGGCTCCTCGCCGGGCGGCGGCGGCGGGCCCTCCGCCAGCGCCAGCACGCGGAGTCCCCGCCGGGCCAGGTCGCGGTTGGCCTCGAGGAGCCGGGCGCGCGCCTCGTCATCGAGCGGGCGGGGACCCGCCGGCCCGGCCTCGTGACTGCAGCGCGGCACCACGCGGGTCGGGGCGCCCTTGAGGCAGGCCAGCGGCCCCGCGGGCCCGGCATGGCAGGTGGCCATGTACATGCGCTCGCTCGTGAAGGCGAGTTCTCCCGTCTCCGGGTACTCGGCCCGCAGGGCCGCGGGATCGAGCCCCGCGTTCGCCGCCGCCACGAGCAGTGCGGCCTCCATCGGGTCGCCCGCGACCACCCAGCCCTCCGCCTGGCGGCTCGCGGCGGCGCGGTTGGCCAGGGCACCGGCCCGGAGCGCGGCGGCCACCCGCGGATCGCCTGGGCGGGTGTCCGCCGGCGCCGTGAGCGGGAGGTCCCGGTCCGCCAGGCGGAGCAGGGTCGCGGTCATGACGCCGGTGGTGAGGGTCCCCGTCTTGTCGGTGCAGATGACCGTGACGGAGCCCAGCGTCTCCACCGACGGCAGCCGCCGGATCAGGGCGGCCTGGCGCGCCATGCGGTGGACACCGAGGGCCAGCGTGATCGTGGCCACGGCGGGGAGGCCCTCGGGCACTGCGGCCACCGCGAGCGCGATGGTGGTCTGCAGCACGACCGGGAGCGGCACCCCGTTCCGCCAGGCAAAGACCCCGGCGAGCGCGGCCGCAGCGACCGCCAGCAGGGCCAGTGGACGGCCCAGCGCCTCGAGGCGCCGCTCGAGCGGCGTGCGGTCCTCGCTGAAACCCGCTGCCAGCGTCCCGACCTGGCCCACCTCCGTCGCCATCCCCGTGGCCACCACCACGGCCTCGCCCCGGCCGGTCACCACCGGCGTGCCCTTGTAGGCCATGGTGCGCCGGGCGGGGAGCGGCGTCTCAGGCGGGAGCGGCGCCAGCGCGGCCTTGGTCACGGGGGCGGACTCGCCCGTCAGGGGCGCCTCGAGGACCGCGAGGTCGTGGGTGGTCAGCAGCCGGGCATCCGCCGGCACCGTCTGCCCGGCCTCGAGGACGATCAGGTCCCCCGGCACCAGCGTGTCGGCCGCGACTTCATCCTCGCGGCCCGCGCGCCGGACGCGGGCGCGCCCCACCTCGAGCCCCAGCAGGCCTTCCATGGCCCGTCGCGCCCGCCACTCGGTGGCAAAGCCCAGCAGGCCGTTGAGCAGCAGCACCGCCAGGATCGCGAGCGCATCGAGGCGGTCACCGCTGGCCAGCGAGATCGCGGCCGCGGCGAACAGCAGGACCACCAGGGTTCCGCTGAACTGGCGGACCAGGATGCGCAGGAGGGGGGTGGGCCGGATGGCCTGGAAGCGGTTGGGCCCCGAGGCCGCCAGCCGTGCCGCGGCCTCCGGCGCCGACAGCCCGTGCGCCGAACTCCCGAGGGCCGTCAGGGTCTCCTCGGCGGTGCGTGCGTGCCAAGGCAGGGGCGCGGACGTCGTGGTCATGAGAAATACCGCCCCGGCGGAGCCCGGCCGGGGCGGTATGCGGTGCGGTCAGGCGCCGGAGGGCGGGGGCGTCAGCCCTTGATCACGATCTTGCTCTTGGCCTGTGTCTCGATCTTGGGCAGGCGGATCGTGAGCACCCCCTCGTGGAACAGCGCCTCGACCTTGGTGGGCTCCACCGGCTTGGGCAGCCGGATGTTGCGCAGGAACTGGCCGGTTTCCCTTTCCTCCCACAGCACGTGCTCGTTGGCCTCGCGCACCATCGCCTCACGATGGCCGGTGAGGGTCAGCACGTCGGCCTCGAGGTGCACGTCGAGGTTCTCGCGTGGCACGCCCGGCACTTCCGCGCGGAGGATGAACTCCTTCTCCGTCTCGGTCAGGTCCAGGGCCGGCACCCAGGTGGCCGGGGCCTTCCGGAGCGGCTCGGCGCCGAGGAGCGGGAACATCACCGGCGGGGCGAGGAAGCGGTCGAAGACATCCTCGATGTCGCGGACCATGGTGGGCATGCCGGTGGGGATCTTGGTGACTTTCATGGGGTCCTCCCGTGGTGAACCGTGGGACGATTCAGCCGTGCTGCGGAACTGCCCCCAAGCCTAACAAGTTGCGCGCAAAGAAACCGGGAAGCGGCCGCGAAACTTCGCTCATGAACGGGTCAGTGGCCCGGCTCCTGCGGGAAGGTGTGACTGATTTCCCATACGTACGCGGCGATCGCCTTTGCCTGGGCGTCGCTCATGTCCGCCCAGCCGCGCATCGGCATGGCGATGCCGCGGGTCGAGAATTGCTTCGGGACCCCGTGGAGGATGCGGCCCAGGATGCCGGCGTAGGTGTCGGGGCCGTGCATCCAGATCCCCTGGGCGATCGGGGCGCCGCTGTCGGTGCCGATCCCGCGCGGCCCATGGCAGCCGCTGCACCCGGCGATGCCGTGGAACAGCGAGTCCCCCGCGGCGATGGCGGAATCCGTCACCTCGGGCGGGCGATGGGGCGGCTTGGGTACGGCGGGATCCTGCGCGGCGAGGATCGCCGGGAGGAAGACGAGCAGGGGAAGGGCAAACCGGGCGCGGCGGACCATCGGGACCTCCGGGAACCAGCCACCCCAGCATAGGCGCCGGGGAATGAAGGCTGGTGCAAGGTGGGGTGAACCACCCCGGGGTCAATCCTGGTCGTGCACCACGCGCTGGGGCGGGTCGTCGAGGTCGTCGAACTGGCCCTCGCGCACCGCCTTGAGGAACATGTAGAGGAAGAACCCGCCGACCGCGAGCACGATCGGCAGCAGGAAGGCTATCGCTCGCATTGCTCCTCCTTGCGGACCAGGTGCTCCACCCGCGCCGCGTTCCAGAGCACCACGGTGCTCGAGATCGGCATCAGGATGGCCGCCACCAGCGGGTTCACCAGCCCCGCCATGGCCGCGGCCACGGAGATCACGTTGTAGAAGATAGACTGGACCTGGCTCGAGCGGACCATGGCGCGGGCCACCCGCGCGGCCCGGACCCCGGCCGCGATGGGCCGCAGCGAGCCGGTCCCGATGATCCCGTCCGCCACCAGCACGCTGCTGGCCGCCCCGCCCGCCATGGCGATCCCCACGTCCGCCGCCGCGAGCGCGGGCCCGTCGTTGAGCCCGTCGCCCGCGAACACCACCACTCGTCCCTCCGCCTGACGATCGCGGATCCAGGCGGCCTTGCCCGCCGGATCGACGCGCGCCACCAGTGTCTCGATGCCCGCCTGCCGGCCCATCCGCCGTGCCACCGCCTCGTGGTCGCCGGTGAGGAGCACGGGCTTGAGGCCGAGCTGCTGGAGCCCGGCCACGGCCTGGTGTGCATCGGGCCGCACCGTGTCGCCGAGACGGATGGCCTGCCCATCCTCGCCAGTGTCCCCGCGGCGCAGCTGCACGGCGCCGGGGCCCGCGCTCACCAGCTCCCAGCGCACCCCGTCCACCACGCCGCTGATGCCCACGCCGGCTTCCTCGTGCACCTCCTCGGCCTGGGGCAGCGGGATGCCGCGGGCCGCGGCCTCGTCGGTGATGGCCCGGGCAATGGGGTGGGCGCTGTAGCGCTCCAGCCCCGCGGCAATGCGCAGCACCGCGTCGTCCGCGTCGGTGACGGCGATGCTGCCGGCCGTGACCGTCCCGGTCTTGTCGAGCGGCAAGATCCGTTTCGCCCAGCCGGAGCAGGGCATCCCCGGACCGGAGCAGGAGGCCCCGTCGCGCGGCCGCGCCGAGGCCCGCGGCGGTGGCCAGCGGCTGCGCGAGCGCGAGGGCGCAGGGACACGCCACCACGAGCACGGCCACCGTGGCGGTGGTGGCGCTCGCCAGGTCCTGGAACCACCACCAGCCCACGAAGGTACCGAGCGCGGCGACGAGGGTGCCCGCGGTAAACCAGGGCGCGATGCGATCGGTGGAACTCGGCCGCATCCCGCGATCCTGGGCGGCCTGTAGTTCCGCCGCCATCTTGTGGATCACCGTGTCGGTGCCCACGGCCTCAACCTCCACCGTGAGTGCCCCGTCGAGCAGCAGGGCGCCGGCCACGATGGCGTCGCCCGGACCCACCAGGACCGGGGTGGCCTCGCCGGTCAGCAGCGCCAGGCGCACCTGGCCCGAGCCCTCGGCCACGCGCCCGTCGGCGGCAAACTCCTCGCCGGCGCCGACGTCGAGCCAGTCGCCGGGGCGGAGCTCGCCCACCGGCACCTGCTCCACGCCGAGGGTCTCCCCGTCGAGGCGGTGCACCCGCCGCGCTGTGCGTGGCACCGCGCCCACCAGCGCGCCCGCCGCCTCCGCGGCCCGTCGCCGGCCGCGGGACTCGAGCACCCGCCCCACCAGCAGCAGCGCCACCAGCATGGAAAGCGAGTCGAGGTACCCATCCTGGCGCTGCAGGGTGGTGACGAGCCCGTGGACGTACAGCACCGCCACACCGAGGGCGACCGGCAGGTCCATGTGGAGGACCTTGTGGCGGAGGCCCGCCCACGCGCCGCTGAAGAACGGCTCCGCCGCCCAGACGGTGACCGGCGTGGCGAGGAGCAGGCTGGTCCAGCGGAAGAGCTGCGCGTAGAAGGGGTCGATGGCGCCGTACCACCAGCCGGCGTAGAGCCCCTCGTAGAGCCCCATGATGGCCAGCGCCGCGACCGAGGCGAACACGGCGCGCAGCACGAGCCCCCGGTCCGGGGCCGCCGCTTCCGTGAGCGGGCGTGGCCGGTAGCCGAGGGCGGCGATCCGCCGCGCAATGGCGGTGAGGTCGGTGCGCGCCGGGTCCCAGCGCAGCGTGGCGCGCCCGGTGGCGTAGCTCACCGTGGCGCGGGTGATCCCGGGGCTGTGCTCGAGGACCTTCTCGGTGACCCAGACACAGGAGGCGCAGCGGAGCCCGTCCACCACCAGGCGCGCCTCACAAGTGCCCTCGGCCGTTGGGGTGACGGGAACCTGCGACCAGTCGCCCTGGGGGAGCGGGTCGGGGCGGGGGGCGAAGTCGGTGCGTTCGGCGTAGTAGCGCTCGAGGCCGGCGCCGGCGATGATCGCCGCCGCGACCTCGCAGCCCGTGCAGCAGAAGCTGTCGGCGGTGCCTTCCACCGGGGTGCCACAATGCGGACAGCGGGCGGTGGGGCGGCCCGTGGCCCCACCGCCCGCGCCCGTCGCCCCGGGGGGCGTGCTAGCGGGGTTCCGTCTGGTAGGAGCTGACAACCTGGTCCGCCCCGCTGATCGCGACGTAGGCGAAGACCGCGTTGACGAGGACCATGATGCCGAGCCCGATGGCAATGGCCCAGGGCCAGATCAGGCCCTTCGGCTTACTTGACGACAAGCTGGCCTCCGGTCTTGAAGGTGGCGGTGAGGCGCACCTCGTTGGTCGGGCTCTTCACCTCGACCGAGATGGGGATGGTGCGCGGCATGTCGCTCGAGGCCGGCACCCGGATGATGAGCGGCACGGTCTGGCTCTCGGTGGTCTTGAGGCTCAGGTCCGGCACCATGACCTGGGCCGTCCCCTCGGGCAGGCCGTCGACCTCGACGTGGAACGCCACCGCCCCGTCCCCGGCCTGCTTGTTGGTGACGCGCAGCAGGTAGGTGTTCCGGACATACCCGTCCGCATCCATGGTGAAGAGCGAGCCCGGGGCCCGCTGCACCGCGGCGTCGAAGGGGGCGCGGGCCGTCATCAGCGTCACGGCCGCGGCGGCGATCCCGGTGAGGAGCCCACCATAGGCCACGGTGCGGGGCCGCAGGCGGCGCACCCCCTGCTTGCCCTTGAGCTGGTTCTCGGAGCCGAAGCTCACCAGCCCCTTGTGGCCCACCTTCTCCATGACCATGTCGCAGGCGTCGATGCAGCGGGCGCAGGCGATGCACTCGAGCTGGAAGCCCTGCCGGATGTCGATGCCCTGCGGGCAGACGAACACGCACTTGTTGCACTCGATGCAGCGCCCCACCTCCTTGGCGCTGGCGCCGCCCCGCGGCTCGCCCCGGGTGATGTCGTACTGCACCAGCAGCGTGTCCCCGTCCGTCAGCGCGCTCTGGAAGCGGGCGTAGGGGCAGAGGTAGTTGCAGAACTGCTCCCGGAACCAGGTCAGGTCAAAGAAAATCCCGGTGCCGAAGATGCCCACCAGGGTGTAGCTGGTCCGGCCCGCCTCGCCGCTCCACAGCTCCCGCGCCCCCGCGAAATAGGCCACGAAGCTCATCGCCAGCACGAAGGCGATGCCGGCGAAGAGGCTCCACTTCACCGCCTTGCGCCAGGTCTTGTCGAAGGTCCACGGGCCGTCGTCGCGCTTGCGGCGCACCACCCAGTCGCCCTCGATGAGCTTCTCGAGCGGGCGGATCCAGCTGTCGAGGAACACCGTCTGCGGGCAGGCGAAGCCGCACCAGAGCCGCCCGAACAGCGAGGTGAAGAAGAAGAGCGAGAAGGCGAGGAACAGCAGCAGCAGCAGCATGAACAGCGTGTCCGCCGCCGTGAAGATGGCGCCGAAGGCGTAGAGCCGGCGGGCGGGGAGGTCGATCCGGAGCGCGGGGTTGCCGTTGATGGTGATCCACGGCGTCGCGAAGAGGATCAGGTGCAGCGCCGCGAAGGTGAGCCACCGCATGCGCTGCCATGCGCCCGTGATGGCCTGGGGGTAGATCCACTTCCGCTTCGCGGAGAACCCGATCATGGTGTTGCTCCTTGCAGGGTGGGCGCCGCCGGCGTGGGGCCGACGGCGCCCGGCAAGCCTACCGGCCGGTTACGAGGGACTGCCGACCTTCGTAGTATCGGCCGGCGCGGCCGGTTCCCCGACTGCGGGAGTCCCGGTTGCCTCATGGTTCTTCGAGATCACGTAGGCCGCCACCTCGGCGATCTTCTCCGGGCCGAGGATGGGGCCCCAGGTGAGCATGCCCTTCTCCGGCACGCCCTTGGTGATGGTGTTGACGATGTTCTCCGGTGCCCCGCCGTGGATCCAGGTGGTGTCGAGGAGGTTGGGCCCGATGCCGCCCTTCATGTCCGCGCCGTGGCAGCTCACGCAGTTGGCCGTGAAGATGGCCTGGCCCGCGGCGATCGCCTCAGGGGTGAGCTTCACCTCGGTGGCCGCGGCCGCCTCGGCCTGCCTCGGCCACTTGGCGTCCGCGTCCGCCATCTCGGCGGCCAGGGTCTTCACCTCGGAGTTGTGCGCCACGAAGTGGTAGTTGATCCCGTAGAGCACGCCCCACACGATGGTGAAGTAGAACAGGCCCAGCCACCAGTTGGGCAGCGGGTTGTCGTACTCCTCGATGCCGTCCGCCTCGTCGGCGTGGCCGAGCACCTGGTTCAGTTCCTTCTTGCTCACGACTCGCCTCCCTCATTGAGGGGCATCTGGCTGTCCGCTTCCATCCGTGCGGCGTGCTTGCCCGTGAATGCCCACCAGGTCCAGAACAGGAACGTCCCGAGGAACACCACCGTCATCCCGCCGAGGAGCCAGCCCAGGTCCACCTGGGTGGCGGCTTCCTTGAGGAGCGGGTTCATGGCGTGGCCCCTGCCGGCACGGCCGCCTGCGCGGCCTGCTGCGCGGTGATGGCCGCCTTGCCGTCCTTGCCCAGCCGCTGCAGGTAGGCGATGAGCGCCACGATCTTGCGGTCGGGCTGGGTGGTGATGCCCGCCTGCGCCAGCCGCGCGGTGATCTCCTGCGCCTGGGCCTGGATGGCCTGCGGCGCGTTGGCGATCTCCTCGTCGGTGTAGGGCACGCCCACCTTCTGCAGGGCGCGCAGCGAGGCCTGGATGTCCGCCACGTCGTACGTCCCCTCGTGCAGCCAGGTGTACGGGGGCATCACGCTGCCCGGCGAGGTGCTGCGCGGGTCGCGCATGTGCTCGAAGTGCCAGGCATCGGGGTACTTGCCGCCCACCCGCTGCAGGTCGGGGCCCATGCGGCGGGAGCCGAGCTGGAAGGGGTGGTCGTACTCGTACTCGCCCGCCCGGGTCCACTCGCCGTAGCGCAGCACCTCGGCGCGCGTGGGCCGGATCATCTGCGAGTGGCAGACGTAGCAGCCCTCGCTGGTGTAGATGTCGCGGCCCGCCTGCTCCAGCGGGGTGTAGGGCGTCACCCCGGCCAGGTGCTCCGGGCCGGCGGTGGCGCTGAACATCGGGATGATCTCGACGATGCCGCCGATCAGGATCACCACCGTGGTGAGCACGGCGAAGAGGGCGCTCTTGCCCTCCAGGGTCCGGTGGGCGGCGGCGTAGCCGCTCTGTGGGGTCTGGTCGCTCATCGGGCCCTCACGCGGCCGCGGCCGTCGAGGTCGACGGGCGGCTGATGGTCTGGAAGACGTTGATGGCCATCATGATGGCGCCCGTCAGGAACATGAGGCCACCCACCAGGCGCAGCCAGTAGAACGGGTGCAGCTGGTTCACGATGTCCACGAAGTTCGGGTACTTGAGCAGGCCGCTGTCGTCGAAGGCCCGCCACATCAGGCCCTCAGTGAGGCCCGCCGCCCACATCGACACGGTGTACAGCACGATGCCGATGGTGGCCAGCCAGAAGTGCGCCGTGGGCCAGGTCGGGTGCGCCAGCGGGCGCTTCCACAGCTCCGGCACCAGCCAGTAGATCATCGCGAACGAGATCATGCCGTTCCACCCGAGCGCGCCCGAGTGCACGTGGCCGATGGTCCAGTTGGTGTAGTGGGAGAGCAGGTTCACGGCCCGGATCGACATCATCGGGCCCTCGAAGGTGCTCATGCCGTAGAAGCTCACCGCCACCACCAGGAACTTGAGGATCGGGTCGGTCCGCACCCGGTCCCAGGCCCCGCGCAGCGTCAGCAGGCCGTTCAGCATGCCGCCCCAGCTCGGCGCGATCAGCATCACCGAGAAAATCATCCCCAGCGTCTGCGCCCACTCCGGCAGGGCCGAGTAGAGCAGGTGGTGCGGGCCGGCCCAGATGTAGAGGAAAACCAGCGCCCAGAAGTGGATGATCGACAACCGGTAGCTGAACACCGGGCGCCCCGAGATGCGGGGCAGGTAGTAGTACATGAGCCCCAGGAACGGGGTGGTGAGGAAGAAGCCCACCGCGTTGTGCCCGTACCACCACTGCACCAGCGCGTCCGTCAGGCCCGCGTAGATCGGGTAGCTCCGGGTCAGCGTGGCCGGGACTGCCAGGCTGTTGGTGATGTGCAGCACCGCGATCACCAGCACGAACGACATGTAGAACCAGATGGCGACGTAGAGGTGCTCCACCTTCCGGATGGCCAGGGTGCCGAAGAAGTTCACGGCCATCACCACCCAGATCAGCGTGATCGCGATGTCGATCGGCCAGATCAGCTCGGCGTACTCCTTGGCCTGCGTGAGGCCGAGCGGCAGGGTCACCGCGGCGCTCACGATGATCAGCTGCCAGCCCCAGAAGTGGATGCGCGACAGCGTGTCGCTCCACATCCGGGTCTTGAGCAGCCGCTGCATGGAGTGGTACATGCCGGTGAAGACGATGTTCCCCCCGAACGCGAAGATCACCGCGTTGGTGTGCAGCGGCCGCAGCCGCCCGAACGTCGTCCACGGCAGGCCAAGGTTGGCCGGCCACCAGGCGAGCTGCAGCGCGATGATCACGCCCACCAGGAGCCCGACGACCGCCCAGGTGACGCTCGCGATGAGGAACATCTTGACGATGTCCTCATCATATCGGACTCCCTCCGCGCGTGCCGCACCAGCCACGCTTGTCCCCGCGGTATATTGCACGGCCTCTCCCTCCTCCTGTGTGATGATACCTGCGCTCGTCGCCGCCCTCGTTGCTGGCCTGCTCGGCAGCGTCCATTGTGTCGCCATGTGCGGCGCCTTCGCCGCCTCCTGCACCCGCGCGCGGGGGGGCCTCCCTGCGTGGCACCTCGGCCGCCTCGCCAGCTACACATTTCTTGGGGCCCTCGCGGGCCAGTTCGGCCAGCTGCTGCCCGGGCCGGCCTGGGTGCCGGGGGCCGTGGCCGCCGCCTTCCTGCTCTGGTTTGCCCTGGCGCTCGCCGGCCTGGTACCGGAACCCCGGCTCATCCCCGCCGGCCTCACCGCCGCCGGCACCCGCGCCGCCGGCTCCACCAGCCTCGGCGCCCAGCTCGTCTTCGGGGTGCTCAACGGCTTCCTGCCGTGCGGCCTGGTCTACACCGCCCTGAGCACCGCCGTGGCGCAGGCCGACTGGCTGCGCGGGGCTGCCGTGATGCTCGCCTTTGGCGTCGGCACCCTGCCGGCGCTGAGCCTCGCAGCGGTGGGCCTCAGACGCGTCGGGCTCGCAAGCCTGTGGCGCCGGCGATTGCTCGCCGTCGTCCTGCTGCTCACGGGGTTGTGGATGATCTGGATGCGAACGACGGCGCCCTCACGGCAGCATCAGATGCCACACCACCACGAGATGACGACGCCTCAGTAGTTGGAACGGGCAGAAGAGTATCGGGATCTTCGTGAAGTCAGGTGCGGGTCGGCATGAAGCCAACTTCATGTCGCGACCGCCCCAACCGGCTGGGCAGCGAGCGGCGGGGTACGTATCGGCCCGCGATCGCGGTGAGGGCGGCGATCCTAACTGCTTGGCATCGCTCGGGTTATCTGGTATCCTACTCCTGGGCGTGGGAGCGCGCTGTACCCTGGGGAGCCTGCGCCTGGGGGAAGCGACGGCCTCCTCCCTTCACTCGGCATTTCGTTCCAGCAGGCCTTTTCACCAAGAGTCTGGCGCATGAGCCTCCGCTCGATCCGGTCGCATCTCGGCGTCGTGTTCATGGTTGCAGGACTCGCGGCGGCCTGTTCGCGCGGGACCGCCACCGCCGGCTCCACGCCGCTCGACACGCTGAGCCTCCCGGGCGACGTGCGGGACTCGGCCAAGGTGGCCGCCCTGGCGCACGAGCGCTGCGCCACGCGCCCCGCCGAGGAGAAGCCTGCCTGCTACGAGGAAATCCTCTTCGCCCTCGTGGCCCGGGACCGCGTGCGCCTCGCCATGGGCGCCCTGCACCTCATCGGCGATGCGGACCCCGAGGTGCGCCACAACAGTCACCAGTACACCCACGGCATCGGCATCACCGCCTACCGGCCGGACAAGGACATCGCCGAGATCTTCCAGAGCTGCACCGAGCTGTACCAGTCGGGCTGCTATCACGGGGTGATCCAGGCCTACTTCGGCCAGCAGGCGGAGGTCAGCGAGGCCCAGGTCCGGGCGCTCTGCGCGGCGTTCACGCTGCCCGCCGCCGACCAGTGGATCCGCTTCCAGTGCGTCCACGGCATGGGCCACGGCCTCACCATGTACCACGCCGGCCACGTCCCCATGGCGCTCGAGGGCTGCGACATGCTGGAGCAGCGCTGGGACCAGCTCTCCTGCTACGGCGGGGTCTTCATGGAGAACATCGTGGGGACCACCGAGCAGCAGCACCACGCGCAGGCGGCGGCAGGGCAGGCCGCGCCCACCGCGGGCGGGCACGACCACGGGGCCGGCATGGACCACGGCGGCATGGATCACGGCGCCATGGCCGCGGCCCCGCCGTTCCCCTCGCGCAAGGCCGACGATCCCTACTATCCCTGCTCGGTGGTGGGCCTCAAGTACCAGGACGCCTGCTACAGCATGCAGAGCGGGCTCATGCTGGAACGCACCAACCGCGACTTCGCCGCCACGGCCCGCCTGTGCAGCGGCGCGCCGGAGCGGTTCCGCACCACCTGCTACCAGAGCATTGGCACCAACGCCGCCGGAGAGAGTCGCGACGACGCCCGCGCGCTGGCCCTCTGCTACCTCGGCGAGGAGGCGTACCAGCCGTGGTGTGTCCTCGGGCTGGTGCGGAACCGCGTGAACGTCACCGCACGCGCCACCGACGGGCTGCCGGTGTGCGCCGTGGTGAAAGGGGAGGGGAACCGCCAGAAGTGCTACGAGGCCCTGGGGCTCGAGACGGCCATCCTCATGCCCGCCCCCGCCAGCCGCGCCGCCTTCTGTGACGGCGTGCCCGCCGATGTCCAGGCCAGCTGCCGCTTCGGCGCCCGCCTCGGCACGCCACCGCCGCCCACCCTCCCGCTCCGCCGTGGCGACGAGGCCTGACCGTCCGCCCGCCCGGTGGGCGTGAACGCAAGCAGGGCCGCCGGGAGGATTCGCCGGCGGCCCTGCTCGTGGTGACCCATCCGTCCGTCCGCGCGCTCAGGGTGCGGGGGTCGGGTGCTTGAGCTGCGCCGTGCGCTCCGCCGGCGGGAGGGCCAGGAACTGGCGGGCTCGCTCGAGGGCCGCGGCCAGGGTGCCGGTGACGTTTTCCTCCCCGAGCTCCTCGTGGAACTCCGAGTTGGTCAGGGCCACCACCGGCTGGCTGTGTACCTCCGCCAGGATCACCAGCGTCCCCTCGCGCCGGCTGCGGAGCACCACGTCGCGGAGGGCGGCCAGGCCCGTCGAGTCCACCACCGGCACCCGCCGCATGCGGATGATCAGCGCCCCGGGCTTCCGCCCCACGTTGGCCAGCGCCGACTTGAACGACTCGGCCGCGCCGAAGAAGA
>JBGAOL010000063.1:0-13710 GCA_044221825.1 Gemmatimonadales bacterium | reverse complement strand
CTGCTCCACCTGCACGATCGTGCCCGTGAGGCTGCAGAACGAGAAGCGCACGGCGGCGAACTCGATGATCACGTCGCTGGCGGGCTCGAGGCCGGTGGTCTCGGTGTCCACCGCCAGCGCCTGGCGCACCTCGCCCATGGGCGTGCCGTAGCTCGGCGCCGACTCGAAGCGGCGCAGCACCCGGTAGTTGCCGGATGCCTCAAGCGTACGGATCGCGGCCTCGACGTCCACGGCTGGCTCCGGGGCGGGGGCGGACTGGCGTCTGGATGCGTGCGAGGCGGGGCGCCTCGGACCGAGGCAAACTTCGCGGGCGGAGCGTTTCCGTACAAGGGGAGGAGGACCGAGGCCTCCCGCAGCGGGTCAGGACTCCGGCGCGGTGGCGGCCTTCCCCGCGAGCACGGCGCGGACGCGGGCGGTGAGTTCGCGGGCCGTGTACGGCTTCCGCAGCAGGTCCACCTCACTCACCTCCACGCCGAGGCGCGAGAGGTCCTCGCCGGGGTAGCCGGAGACCAGGAGCACCGGCAGGCCCGGGCGCTCGGCCCGGAGCGCCTCGGCCAGGGCCACGCCGCTCTGGCCCGGCATCATCACGTCGGTCACCAGCATGTCGATGCCGCGACCGTGCTCGGCAAACAGGCGCCGCGCCTCCACGGCATCCCGGGCCGCATGGACCGTGTAGCCGCCGGCGACGAGGATGCGTGCGGTGGTGCGGCGCACCACGTCGTCGTCCTCGGCGAGGAGGATCACCTCGTGGCCGGGCACCGGCACGTGGCTGGCCTGGCGCGACTCCGGCGCCTCTTCCTCCGCCACCGCCGGGAACCAGAGGGTGAAGCAGCTTCCCTCCCCCGGCGCGCTCTCCAGCGTGATCCCGCCGTGCGAGCGCCGCATGAACTCCCGCACCCCGGAAAGCCCCAGGCCGGTGCCCTGCCCGTGCGGCTTGGTGGTGAAGAACGGCTGGAAGAGCCGCGCCTGGGTGGCGCTGTCCATGCCGTGCCCGGTGTCCGCCACGCGGATCACCATGTACCGGCCGGCACTGGCGCTCAGCACGCTGGAGCGGAGCGCCGTGTCGAGGAGCCGGCTGGCCACGTCGATGCGCAGGATGCCGCGGCCGTTCATGGCGTCGCGGGCGTTGGCCACGAGGTTGAGGAGCGCGTGCTCCAGCTCATCGGGATCCACCCGCGCGGCGCCGGCGCCGGCCTCGGCGGTGAAGAGGAGTTGCACCCCGTCGCCCACGAGGCGCTGCATCAACGGGCGAAGCCCAGCGATCCGCTCGCCGAGGCGCACCACCTTGGGCCCGGTGCCGCTCGGCCGGCTGAAGGCCAGCAGGCGGCTGGTGAGGGCCGCACCCCGCTGCGCGGCATCGCGGATGCCGAGGATCTCGGCGCGCACCGGGTCCTTCTCCGCCAGTGCCTCGAGGGCAAAGTCGCTCCCCGCCATCACGGTGGTGAGCAGGTTGTTGAAGTCGTGCGCCACGCCCCCGGCGATCTGTCCCACCACTTCCATCTTCTGCGCCTGCCGCAGCTGTTCCTCGAGCTGCAGGCGGTCGGTGACGTCGCGCGCGTTGAGGACCAGGCCGCCCACCGCGGGCTCCGCGCAGAGGTTGGCCGCGCTCGACTCGAAGCGGCGCCAGGCGCCGGCCGCGTGGCGGAGGCGGAAGTCCAGCGTGGCCACGGTGGCCGGGGCCGCGAGCAGCGCCGTGAGCGCGTCACGGGCGGCCTCGGCGTCCTCGGGATGTACCTCGCCCTCGAGAGGACGGCCCACGAGTTCCTCCCCGGGACGGCCCAGGAGACTGGCGGCGGCGGGGCTCGCAAAGCGGATCACCTGGTCCTGGTCCACCACCAGGATGAGGTCGGTGGCGCGACGCACCAGCGCCTCGAAGCGCCGTTCCCCCATGAGCTCGGCCTCGCGCCGGGCCTGGCGGGTGGCGGCCACCACGAAGAAGGCGTCGCGCGCCACCAGCACCAGGTTGAGCGCGATGAGCGTCTGCAGCACGGGCCAGAGCGCCGCCGAGTTGCCGGCGCTCACCATGAGGAGCAGGATGCCCGCGCCGCCGATGGCCAGCAGGCTCGGCAGCGGGCTCACCAGCAGCGGCCCGCCCGGCTCGTCGGTGGTGGAGACCAGCGGATCTTTCGCCCACCACTCTGCGGCCCAGAGCACCACGAGGTTGATGGCCACCGCGATGGGCACCGACCAGTTGGGCCCGTGGTAGCCCGTGGCCCACAGGCTCTGGATGACGATGTCCGAGAAGAGGATCAGCGTCACCGGGATCACCAGCCCGAACCAGGCGCGCCGGCTCGGCAGCACGAGCCCACGGGTCAGGGCGCGATTGGCGGGCACCAGCGAGAACGCGGCGAGCAGCGGATAGGCGGTGCTCAGGAATGCGCCGAGTCCGGAGGCCTTGTCGCGGAGGGTCCAGTTCACGTAGATGAGCAGGCCGCTCATCACCAGGATGGCCGCGGTGTCGAGCAGGCCGCGGATGCGCGCGCCCCAGCCGGGCTGGCGCCGTGGCAGGAGCAGGAAGCCCGCCACGATCCACGGGTAACTGAAGGCGTAGAAGAAGTCGGCGAGGCTGTAGTCGCCCTCGTCGCGGCCGAGGAGGGCCTGCTGGATGGTGTCCCCGGCCAGCACCAGGCTGCCGATGCCCAGGAACACGAAGCCAAGCGCAAAGGCGCGGAGCGCACGTGCGGCACCGGCTGGCAGGTCCGGGCGCCGGGCGGCGCGCCAGAGCACCCAGGCGCTCGCCACCTGCAGCGGGATGAAGGCGCAATAGCTGAAGACCACCCCGCCGAATCCCCACGTCTTCCAGATCCCCGTCACCTCCGACCAGGAGAAGACGAGGCCCAGGGCCACGGCGAGGTAACGCAGGTCGAAACGGCGGTGCACCAGAGGGCCTCCAGGCCACGGACCCCGCGCGGAGTCCAATGGGGAAGTATCGGCAACCGGAATGGAGGGGCTGAGTGGCCGGAAATGCGCCTGCGCGAAGGCTAGGGGGAGTGGCGGAAAAGGTGAAGGGCGAGCCGGTGAATCCGGCCCGCCCTTCGGTCCCCCCTGGTTCGGATACGCGTCAGGGAGTCGCGGCGCGGTAGGGCGCCAGCTGCTCCTCCACGGTCTTCTTGTCGCCCACCACCATGATGGTCATGCGGGACGGGTCGAGATAGCGCTTCGCGGTGCGCTGCACGTCCTCAGGGGTCACGGCCATCACGTTGCGGACGTAGCTCGAGATGTACCCGTCGCCGAGCCCGTGCTGGTCCACGAACTGGAGCTGCCCGATGAGCCCGAAGCGGCTCGAGTTCTGGAGCGTGAACACCCCCGCCATGTTCTGCTTGATGCCGTCGAGCTCGCGCGGTGACGGGGCCTCCGTCCGGAGCCGGTCCACCTCGCCGAAGATCTCCTTGAGGGAGGCGCCGGTGACGTTGGTGGTCACGTCGGCCACCTCGATCCAGGTGCCGGCCTTGGGCCAGCTGCCGAGGAAGGAGAAGGGCGAGTAGGTGTAGCCCTTGTCCTCGCGGATGTTGCTGGTGATGCGCGAGCCGAAGGCGCCCCCCAGGATCTGGTCGGTGACGGCTAGGCGCACCCAGTCCGGGCTGGTGGGATCGGGCACCGCCAGCCCCACGCGGAGCGAGCTCTGCACCGCGTCGGGGCGGTCGATGAGCTCCACCTGGGCGCGGTCCGCGATGGTGGGCGGGTTCACGGTGGGCGCGGCTCCCGCCGCCCAGCCCGCAAAGGCGGCGCGGATGGCCCGCTCCATTTCCGCCTCACTGAACACCCCGCTCACGTACAGGTGCGCGCGCCGCGCGCCGACGTTCCTGGCGTAGAACCGGCGGACGGCGGCCGAGTCGTACGTGGAGAGCAGCGACTCGCCGGCGAAGACACGGCCGTAGGGATGGTCGCCGAAGAGGAGCGCCCGGAAGCGCGACCGCACCAGCTGCCCCGGCTGACTCAGGGCGATGGCGTTGTCGCGCGCCATGTTGTCGCGGAGCCGGGCCACGTCGGCGGCGGCGAAGCGGGGCCGGCGCACCACGTCGGCCATGAGGGCCACGAAGCGGGGGCCGTGCTCGCTCAGCACCTCGCCGCCCACCGTCAGGGCGTCGTCCCCGGCACCGGCGTCGAGGGAGCCGCCCATGGCGGCGGCCTCCTGCGAGACCTGCTCGGCGGTCCGGGTGGCGGTGCCCTCCACCAGCATCCGCGCGGTGAGGCCGGACAGCTGCACCTCGCGCGGGGATTCGTCGATGCCACCAGTGGCGAGCTCGAGGCTCAGGGCCACCTTGGGCACGGTGCCGTAGTGAATGAAGCTGACGTGCATCCCACTCGGCAGCGTGATGGTGCGCCGCGGAGGGAGGCGGAAGTCCTTCGGGGTGCCGGGCGCCGGGGGCGCTTCCTTCTGTGCGGCGAGCGGGCCGCCGGCCGCGAGTGCCAGGAGCAGCGCCAGCGCGAGGCGTCGGGGAAGGGTCGGGAGGCGCATCACTGGGTCCCTCCAGCCGGCGCCGCCGGGGCGCCCGGGATGATGGTGTACACGGTGCGGTTCTCGCGCCGCAGCCACTCGCGGGCCGTCCGCTGGATCAGCTCCGCCGTGACCGCGTTGAAGGCGGGCTCCAGGCGGTTGATGCGGCCCGGGTCGCCGTCGAACAGCGCAAAGGACGCCAGCAGGTCCAGCGTGCCGAGGCCGCTGAAGCTCTCGAAGGTGCTGTAGAGCGAGGAGCGGAACTTGGTCCGGGCCCGCGCCAGCGTGGCCGCGTCCACCGGCCGGGTGCGGAGCGCCTCCACCTCGCGGTCGATGGCGGCGAGGATGCTGTCGGGGCTCACGGTGCCGTCGTGATACAGCGAGGCCATCCACAGCATCGGCCCCTCGTAGTTGAACTGGTTGCCGAGGCCCCAGTTGATGCCGGCGCTCACGTCGCCGGTGTAGCCCTTCTGCTGCACCAGCGCCTGGTACAGCCGGCTGTCGCGCCCCTGCGCCAGGACCTGGTCGATGATCCCCATGGCGTACCACTCCGGCGTCCAGCGGGGCGGCATGTGGTAGGCAATGCCGAGCGCGGGGCGGTTGGCCAGCGAGTCCACCCGGCTCTTCCGCTTCTCGGCCTGCTGGCGCGGCTCCGTCAGGTCGGGCGGCGGGGGCAGCTCGGCCGGGCGGATGCCGCCGAAGTACTTCGTGATCCACGCGCGGGCCTGCGCCGGCTGGAAGTCGCCCACCACCACGAGGACGGCGTTGTTGGGCGCGTAGTACCGGGCAAAGAAGGCGCGCGCATCCTCGAGGGTGGCGGCGTCGAGGTCGGACAGCTCGCCGTAGAAGTTGTGCGCGTTGTACCAGTTCTCGTTGGCGGTCATCGGCAGGTCGATCCACGGGAAGCTGCCGTACGGCTGGTTGAGCACGTTGACCCGCACCTCTCCTCGAGGGTGGCGGCGTCGAGGTCGGACAGCTCGCCGTAGAAGTTGTGCGCGTTGTACCAGTTCTCGTTGGCGGTCATCGGCAGGTCGATCCACGGGAAGCTGCCGTACGGCTGGTTGAGCACGTTGACCCGCACCTCGTTCTTCACCACGTCCTGCTGGTTGCGGAGGTTGGAGCTGTCGATCTGCAGCCCCTTCATCCGGTCGGCCTCGGCCCAGAGGATGGTCTCGAGGGTGTGCGCCGGCAGGACCTGGTAGTAGTTGGTGAAGTCGAAGCGGGTGGAACCGTTCAGGATGCCGCCGTTCGATTCCACCAGCTTGATGAACTCCATCTTGCCGAGGTTGCCCGAGCCCTGGAACATCAGGTGCTCGAAGAGATGCGCGAAGCCGGTGCGGTCGCGCGGCTCGTTGCGGAAGCCGATGTGGTAGTACACGCCGACACCCACGGTCGGCGCCGTGGTGTCGCGGGCCAGCACCACCTTGAGGCCGTTGGGGAGGGTGTCGTACGTGAAGGGGACCTGGAGACGTTGCGCCGTGAGGGGTGCCGCGGCCAGCGTGAAGCCGGCGACCAGGGCCCGGAGTGTCCTGTTCAATGAAGCGGGTGCCACGGGATCCTCGGGTGGGAGTGTGCGCCAACTACGGTCGTCGTGACCGCAGGATTCAGGATAACCCGCCTCGCGGGGACTTCCCAAGCTCCGCTGGCCGCGCGGCGGGGGCGGGACGGGGTCGCCCGCGCGCGAGATCCGCCCCTCCGGGTCCCCACGCCGTGTGCGGCCCTAGTCGAGCGGCCCGGTGCACTCCAGCACGAGGACGCTGCAGCGCTCGTCGGTCGGCTGCTCGGGCAGGGTGACCCTGGTGTAGGTGCTGCGCGCGCGATGGGGGACCGGGACGTGGCCATGCGCGCTCATCAGCCAGGCATCCTTCACCGGCGCCTTGAGTGCGGGCAGCGTGAGGTCGCCGGGGCGCCACGCGGGCAGGAAGAGGTGAACGCGATGCCCCTTCCGGGTGGCATGCAGCTCCGGGTTGGGGAAGGGCGACGCCTCGGTGCCGTAGATGGCACCGCTGTGGACCTGCATCCAGTCCCCGAGCTCGGCCAGGCGCTGGACGCTCTCGTCGGGGAAGCGACCCTCGGCGGTGGGGCCCACATTGAGCAGGAGGTTGCCGCCCTTCGACGCGGTCTCGGTCAGCAGGCCGATGACCTGCGCCGTGGTCTTGAAGTCGTGGTCGGCGCGGTTGTAGCCCCAGTTCCGGTTCATGGTGATGCACGATTCCCAGTCGAGGCCGGGCATGCCGGTGGCGGGGATCTCCTGCTCGGGCGTGCCGAAGTCGCCGGCGCGGCTGGCGCCGAGCTGCGTGGAGGTGCCGCCCTCGGGAGCCACGTCCACGCGGTTGTTGACGATGGTCCGCGGCTGCAGCTCGAGGCACAGGTCGTACAGCGCCTGGCCCCATTCGTGGGTCCAGGTGCTTTCCCACTGCCCGTCGAACCACATCACGCCGATGTCACCGTAGTTGGTGAGCAGCTCCTTCACCTGGGCGCGCAGGTAGCGCACGTAGCGCTGCATGTCGGCGTCGCCGGCGGGGCGGTCGGCCGCTTCCCACTCGCGGCGGGGGAGATAGTCGGGGTGGTGCCAGTCCATGATTGAGTGGTACCACCCCACCCGGAGGCCCTCCTTCCGCGCAGCCGTGGCCAGTTCCTTCATGATGTCGCGCTGGAACGGCGTGCTCATCACGTCGAACTCGCTCACCGCGCTGTCGAAGAGGGCAAAGCCGTCATGGTGCTTGGTGGTGGTCACCACGTACCGCATCCCCGCCTGGCGG
Organism: Gemmatimonadales bacterium; assembly: GCA_044221825.1. GTDB lineage: Bacteria > Gemmatimonadota > Gemmatimonadetes > Gemmatimonadales > GWC2-71-9 > JADJOM01. Next base: position 6,510 of record JBGAOL010000063.1, on the reverse strand, counting down.
GCCATCCGCATCCATGCCGCCGCGTCGAAGGCCACGGGGTTGAAGCGGTCCACCAGGGTGTCGTAGGTGCCGATTGGGATGCGGGCGTTGTTGCGGATCCACTCGCCGTAGTCCGTCTTCCCCTCCCACTCGCCGGCCAGGATGGCGTAGAGCCCCCAGTGGATGAACATCCCGAACCGCGCCTCCCGCCACCACGCCAGCCGGTCGAGCGGCGGCGCCGCCACGGCGTGCTTCGGGATGAATGACGTGGCGCTCAGGCCGGCGGCGGTGGCGATCAGGAACTCTCGGCGGTGCATGATGGCGTCCTATGGGCTGGGCTGGGCTTGGCGTGCTTGTTTCACCGCAGAGGCGCGGAGGGCCGCAGAGGAACTGCGCCTCAATGGCGAGCCCACCGTACGGTGAGCCCGCTATGGTTTGGTGGGTGCCCGTTGGGGTCCGGCACCAGTCCCGGCCCGTGCTGCAAGGCCATCCTCAATTCAATGCCATCACCGTGAGGCAATCTTCCCTCCCCGAGCGCAGGTCCTCTGCGGCCCTCTGAGCCTCCGCGCCTCTGCGGTGAACAAAGCACGCCGAGCCCGGCCCCTCAATACCGCCAGCTCAACGTATCCACGCCCGCCGGATGGTTGCGACGGATCTGGTCCATGATCCGGGGGATGAACATCTGCGGGTAGCGGAGGCGCGAGTAGGCGTTGGGGCGCGTGTGGTCGCCGTTCCAGCAGTGCTCGGCGCGGGGTTCGTAGTCCACCTCGGCCTCGGCCGTGGGGTTGGTGGCGGTCTTCAGGAAGTCCTCCACCAGGTACACGGCGTTGTTGAGGTAGTAGTTGTCCGCCTCGCCCACGTAGATGTGGAGCTTGCCGCGCACCTTGGGGCCGAGGGTGGCCCAGTCGCGGCGGAGGATGTGGCCCAGGTCGTAGTGCTCTCGCCAGTACTCGGCAACCTCCCGGTTGATGCGGCCGGTGAGCTTGTCCCAGATGGGGGCGGGATAACCGTCGGGCCCCACCGGCCCGTACACCGCCTGCCAGATGTCCCACTGCCCGCCGCTCCGCCCACGCGTGCCGAGGACGTACTCGAGCCGGTTCATCTGCAGGATGGAGACGTGCACCTGCCCCAGGTAATCGCGGTGCCCGGGGCGCGGCACCCGCTTCCAGCGGTAGGGCATCCAGTAGGCGTTGGTGTCGCTGTAGATGTCCACCTGCGTGTACTGGCGGAAGTCGATCGGGTCCGGGCAGGCGGCCCAGACGCCGTTGAAGTCGTCGGGGTAGAAGAGCTGCACCGCCATGGCCTCCCACCCGCCGGTACTCCCGCCAAACGCAAAGCGCGCGTAGCCCTGGCCGATGCCGCGGTACTTCTGCTCCAGGTACGGCACCAGCTCCTTCATGATGGCGTCGCCATAGGGGCCGTTGTTGGCGGAGTTCACGGCGTAGGAATCGTCGTAGTACGGCGTGGGGTGCTGGATCTCCACCAGGAGCACGCGCGGGAAGCCGGGGCCCGTCCATTCCTTGTAGAAGGCGTAGGCGGCGGAATCCTGGATGCGGTTGTAGCCGCGGAGGTGGAAGCGCTCGCTGTAGTCGGGCGCGATGGTGGTGTCGGGCGGGGTCTCGCGCCAGTCGCCGAGGTCGGCGGGGAAATGGCCGTGGTTGATGACCAGGGGATACCGTGCATCCGGGTGCTCGTCGAAGCCGGCGGGGAGGAGCACGTGCGCGCCGAGGTACACGGGGCGCCCCCAGAACTCAGAGAGGAGTCGCGACTGGATGCGCTCGTGCCGCACCCACTTCGTGTCCTGCGGCACGGGGACCGGCGGGACCTCCTGGTCGAGGGTGATCCGGAAGGTGTCGTCCCGCTTCGGGTTGAGGGTGACCCAGGCGGGCGTGCTGTACAGGTTGCCCGGCTTGCTGGCCCACTGCTGTCCCTCGCCCTTGTCAGGCGGGAGCTTCACCACGTGGCCGTCGCCGCGGCGGAAGGTCTCGTAGCGGTTGAGGAGGGCCTGCACCCGGTAGCGGCCGGCCGGGACATCCTTGAGCCGGTCCAGCGGGTAGCCGATGGCGTTGCCGTTGATGCGGAGCGGCCGCCCGGCCGGCCACTGGTCGGCGTCCACGCCGAAGATGAGCTGGGTTTCCCCGAGGTCGCCGACCTGGAAGCGGGGCTCGGCGGTGGAGTCCACCGAGAGCAGCAGGAGCAGGCGCCCGTCGAGCGGCATTACGCTCTTTGTGGCCGGGAAGGTGACCTCGAAGCGCGGGCCGGCGGGGATCAGGCTCGCCACCTGTGCGGCGAGGGGTGGGAACGCGAGCGTGAGCAGGGCAGCGGCCAGTGCGGCGGCGCTTCGGCGGCGGAGCATGGGCATCCAGGGAAGGGGAAGGCTGCCGAACGATGCAGCCGCCGCTTCCGCCCGTCAAACCGTGCGTTGGCCGCTCGGCCGGCCCGCGGAGGCTGGCCGGGCTAGTCCTCGGGGAATCGATGAACGGCCAGGTTGGAGAGCACGGGGCGGTCGAGCGATTCCGTGATGGTCATCCGCACCCCCGTTGCGGCCTGGGCGGGAACGCGATCGAGCTTCCGGTGACCGATGGTGGTCCCCTCGCTCGCCGGCTGCCAGCGCCCGTTCACCTCGAGCTCCACCCGGTACCCGGCGATGCGCTGGCCGAGGCCCACGGCTTCGTGCAGCGAGATCGTGTCCACCCGCGTGGGCCTGGCCCAGTGGAGGCTCAGGCTGCCCGTGAGCCCGGCCGGCGACCAGCCGTCGTGTGTCCCGCCCCGCAGCAGGGCACGCGGCTCGCCGAGCGCGGTACCGGTGCTGTCGCTGGCGCGGACCGGGGTCACCACGGGCGCTCCCACCCAGGCCTGCCGCTTCGCGCCGAACTCGGCGAGCCGCGCCGCGTCCACGTCGTGGATGCGCCCCTCCCGCGTCGGCGGCACGTTGAGCAGCAGCTTGCTGTTCCGTCCCACTGAGCTGGCATAGAGCTCGAGCAGGTTGTCCGCGCTCCGCACCTTGTTGTCTTCCGCCGGGTGCCAGAACCAGCCCGGCCGGATGGAGACGTCGCTCTCGCCGGGACGGTACAGGATGCCGTCGGGGGTGCCGTGCTGGAGCATGCGGATCACGTCGGGGCCATCGACGCCGGGGTACGGCACCACCATTGGGTCCACGGTGGCCCAGCACGGATCGCCCGCGGTGCCTTTCTCGTTGCCGATCCAGCGCACGTCAGGCCCGGCGTCGGAGAAGATCACGGCGTGCGGCTGGAGCCGGCGGACGGTGCCCCAGGTGCGGGGCCAGTCGTAGACCTGGCGCTTGCCGTTGGGGCCCTCGCCGTTGGCGCCGTCGAACCAGACCTCCTCGATGTCCCCGTAGCGCGTGAGGAGCTCGGTGAGCTGCGCCTCGTAGACGTCGTTGTAGCGGGCGGAGTCGCCGTAGGTGGGATGGTTCCGGTCCCACGGGCTGAGATACACGCCGAAGCCCAGCCCCGCGCGCCGGCACGCCGCGCTCACCTCGGCCACCACGTCACCCGCGCCGGCCCGCCACGGACTCGCGGCCACCGAGTGGCGGGTGGTGGCGGTGGGCCAGAGGCAGAAGCCGTCGTGGTGCTTGGCCGTGAGGATGATGGTGCGGAAGCCCCCGGCCACCGCCGCCTGCGTCCACTGGTCGGCGTCGAAGGCGGTGGGGTTGAAGATGGCGGGATCCTCGGTGCCCTCGCCCCACTCGCGATCGGTGAAGGTGTTCACCCCGAAGTGGCAGAAGAGCGCCAGCTCCTTCCGCTGCCACTCGAGCTGCGCCGGCGACGGGACGGGACGGCTGGCGCCGAGCCGCATCTTGTTGGCCAGCAGCGTCGCACTCAGCGCACTCAGGAATTCGCGTCGGGTGGTGGGCATGGGAGGTGGGGGCTGGTCGCTGGTTTCACCGCGGAGGCGCGGAGGCGCGGAGGCGCAGAGGGCCGCAGAGGAACTGCCCGGGGTTGGTGGGCTCACCGCACGCTGAGCCCGTGATGTTCCGGTGGATGTCTTTTGGGGTCCGGCGCCAGTCCCCACCTGTGCTGCGAGGCCAACCTCAATTCACTGCACTTCCCGTGAGGCGGACTCCTCTCTCCGAGCGCAGGTCCTCTGCGGCCCTCCGCGTCTCCGCGCCTCTGCGGTGAACCAGCACGCCGAGGCCCGCCCGCATCACTCCAGCTCACGCACCCAGATGTTCCGGAACCGCACTGGATGCCCATGGTCCTGGAGCATGATGGGCAACCGGTCGGGGTGCGCCACGTAGGCCGCCTCGCGCGCGTGGGCCGTGGCGCCCTTCAGGGCCACGTTGTCGTGGACCAGGATGCCGTTGTGGAACACCGTCGCGCGTGCCGGGCTCGCGAGCGAACCGTCGGCGTTGAAGTGCGGGCGGTGGAACACGATGTCGTACACCTGCCACTCGCCCGGCGCTCGGCTGGCGTTCACCAGCGGCGGGTACTGGCCGTAGAGCGCGGCCGCCTGGCCGTCGGCGTAGGTGTCGCTCCGGTAGCTGTCGAGCACCTGCACCTCGTAGCGGCTCATCAGGAAGATCCCGCTGTTGCCGCGATCCTGGCCCTCGCCGTCGGGCGGGCTGGGGCTGGCCCATTCCACGTGGAGCTGCACGTCGCCGAAGCTCCGGCGGGTGCGGATACCACCGGCGCCCGCGGTCACCTCCATGTAGCCGCCGGTCACCTTCCACCGTGGAGGGAGGGCCAGGCTGTCGGCGGTTTCCCACGCCGAGAGGGTCTTCCCGTCGAACAGGACGATGGCATCGGCCGGGACCGGCGCCGGCGGGCCGGCGGGGCCGGGGTTCACCACCGGGGGCTTCGGCCGCTCCATGGAATGCACCGGCCACTGCTGCGCCTCCGCGCGCATCGTCATGCCGGCGCTCACGGCCAGGATCAGGAAGGGGACGCGCATCAGCTGTCCGCCGCCACGTAGGCGTCGATCACGGCCTGCTCGCCCGCGGCGCCCGGCTTCGAGTTGCCATGCTCCATGCCGAGGATGCCGGTGTAGCCCTTCTCGCGGATGCGGCGGAAGACGTTGCGGTAGTTCACCTCGCCGCTGCCCGGCTCGTTGCGGCCCGGGTTGTCGCCGATCTGGAAGTAGCCGACCTCGTCCCACGCCGCGTCGATGTTGGGGATCAGGTTCCCCTCGCTGATCTGCTGGTGGTACAGGTCGAAGAGGATCTTGCACGACGGGCTGTTCACCGCCTTGCAGATCATGTACGCCTGCGGGATGCGCACCAGGAACTGGCCCGGGTGGTTCCGCAGGTTGTTGAGCGACTCGATGACGATGACCAGCCCGTGCGGCTCCAGCACCGCCGCCGCCTGCCGGAGCGCCAGGATCACGTTGGCCGTCTGGAATTCCGGGGCCAGCCGCGGGTGCACCAACCCGGGGACGACCGTCATCCACTTGGCATTCACGCGCTTGGCCACCTCGATGGACTCCCGCACCTCCTTCACGAAGAAGGCGCGCTTGTCGGCGTCGCCGCTGGTGAGGTTGGGGTCGTTCCAGCCGATGGTGTGCGCCACGAAGACGCCCATGCTGAGCCCGCGCTTCGCCATGGTGCGCGCCATGCGCTCCTGCTCGGCGACGGGCCGGTCCTTCATCTCGTTGTCCTCGAAGGCCGTGAAGCCCTGGTCGGCCATGTACTCGAGCTGGGCGACGGGGTCCTTGCCGGCCGTCTGCTCGAACATGCCGATGTGCGGGGCGTACTTCAGGCTGAACTTCCGTGGCGGTGTGCCCTCTCCGGTCTCACTGCTCCGAGGTGCCTTGAGTAGGCCTGGGGCGACCGTCGCGCCGAGGATGGTGGTCATACCCTTCTCGATGGCTTCGCGGCGGTCCATCACGAGACCCTCCAGCTGCGGTGAATGGTGGTGGTGCCCGGCATGGCCACGGGCGGCACGGGCATCGGGCCGAAGGCCACGGTCGGCGGCATCAGCTCGAGGTCGGAGTTGAGCAGCTCGTCCCAGGTGATGACCTGCCCCGTGTACGCCGCCTCGCGGCCCATGATGGCGGTCAGGGTGCTCTCGGCCACGCGCTTGCCCTCGTTGAGCGGCTGGCCGGCCACGATGGAGGCCACGAGGTCGGCGTGTTCCTGCACGTAGGGGTTGGGCTTCTGGACCTGCGGGTCGAAGCGCCAGGGTTCCGCGCCCTCGATCATGGAGCGGCCGTCGCTCTTGCCCCTGGTGCCCTGGAAGAACTCGCCCACGTAGGGCGCCGTGCCGTCGATCTGGCGGCACATGCTGGTGATGTGGGCGCCGTTCGGGTACTCGTAGTCAATGGCGAAGTGGTCGAACACGTGCCCGAAGGCCGGGTCGGTGCGCCACTGGCGGCCGCCGACGCCCGTGGCCTTCACCGGGTGGGCGTTGAGCGCCCAGTTGGCCACGTCCAAGTTGTGGATGTGCTGCTCCACGATATGGTCGCCGGAGAGCCAGGTGAAGTAGAGCCAGTTGCGGAGCTGCCACTCCACGTCGGTCCATTCCGCCTTCCGCGGATGCATCCACAGGCCGCCCTGGTTCCAGTACACCCGCC
>JBGAOL010000062.1:0-13788 GCA_044221825.1 Gemmatimonadales bacterium | reverse complement strand
GACCACGAAGGCCGAGGCGGAAGGCGTGCGCGGCGGCGTGATGAAGGCCGGCCGCGGCAAGCTGAAGATCAAGTATGGCGCACGCTCCCAGAAGCTGCGGCTTGCGGACAAGCACTAGCCGTCCGGCGCCAGCGCATGGAAGAAGGGGGGGCCCACGGGCTCCCCCTCGTTGTTCCGGCACCCGAGGTCAGGGACCGGGGGGGCCGACATCGTCCGGGTCCTCGAGGATCCCGAAATCCACCAGCCGGCGCACCAGGGCAAGGTCCAACACCACGCCCGCCTCGGCCTCACAGGCCGCCCGCGCCGCCGCCACGGGGCGGCCGTCGAAGAAGCGGAGCGCGGCCACGACCATGGGCGAGAGACGAAGCGGATCGGTGTAGGCGTACGAGGTGACGAGGAGCCCGCCATCCGGAAGGGCCACACTCTCGACATAGCCACCGGTGAGGCGCCGGGGCAGGGCGCGGGAATGATGCCGCGCGGCCACGGACTGCACCACGCGTTCCGCAGCCCAGAGCTCCACGCCGCCAAGAGCCCGCACGTCCTCCCAGCGCAGTTGGGCCACCAGGGCGTGCGCCTCAAGGAAGAAGGCCCGCTCGCGCCCGGCCCATCGCCCCCAGACCCGAGCCCGCGCCGCCGGAGTCCGGGTCCCCTCGAAATCCTCGGGCTGGAGCACGGCCGACCGGGCCAGCGCCGGGATCGGCAGCAGGGAGGCCAGTGTCGAGGAGCCCACGTCGAGCTCGAGCACCACCCATTGCGCCACCGCCTCTTCGGCAAGGCCCAGCAGGTGGTGAATGCGCTCCCAGAACTCCTTGCCCAGCGCTCCTCGCTCGTGCTTGCAGAACCAGGTGGCACAGGTGGACTCCCGCGCGCGCCAGACGCCGCAGCGACCTCCCTCCTCGAGGTAGTGCGGGCACCGCATGCTTGGCACCTGCCCGAAGGAGCCCGTGATGAGCCCATACGCGGCCTGGTAGACCGGGGGCCGCAGGCACCCGAGCGGACTCACCGCGATGCCCGCCTCGAGCCGTGCCTCCACCGTGCGCCGGCCGGCCGCGGCCTCCGGCGACGCGTCGGCGAGGAGCGCGCCCACCTGGAAGTTCCAGAGCGTGGGCATGAACGTGCAGCACTTGGTGGTGGGATTGTAGAAGACGGCGTGGTCCGGCGTCGTCTCCCCGGGTTGGGGACACATGGCGCAGTCGTCGCACGTGGCCCGCCGCTCGGATGGAAGCGGGCCATCGAGGACGTCGCGCATCCAGCGGTCGAGCAGCGGCGGCAGCGGGCTGGTGGAGGAAGCCATGCCCCAACCTACGCCTCACCGGACGAGTCGCAACCGGGGGTGGGCGGGGTTCACCGAAGGTCCTCTGCGGCCCTCCGCGTCTCCGCGCCTCTGCGGTGGAACCCCCATGCCCAGCCTCCACGAACGACAAAGGCCGCCCGGCAAGGCGGCCCCCGTCCCTCCATGCGCCGCGGAACGATCAGACGCCCGCCGGAATCGTCGGCGTGACGGCCGCCTCGTCGCGCTCGCCGGTGCGGATGCGGTGCACCTGCTCCACGTCGAGGACGAAGATCTTGCCGTCTCCGACTTCCCCGGTGCGCGCGGCGCCGAGGATGGCCTTCACGGTGACGTCCACGAACGATTCCGACACCCCGATCTCGAGCCGCACCTTCTCCTGCAGCCCCATCTTGACGGTGGTGCCGCGGTAATTCTCCACCCGCTCCACTTCCCCGCCGTGCCCCATGACCCGGGAAGCGGTGAGCCCACGGACCTCGGCGCGGTAGAGCGCCTCGAGCACGTCGTTGAGCTTGTCGGGGCGGACGGTCGCGATGATGAGCTTCATGGTGGGTCTCCTTTAGCGCGCGGCCGTGGCGGGGACAGCCGACGGCGCCGCCGCGGGGGCGGCCTCCGCGGGCAGGACGAGGATCGAGCCCTCGCCGGACGAGTACGCTTCCTCGCCGTGCTGCGACACGTCCATGCCGAGGCCCTCGGTCCTGGCGTCGCTGCGGAGCTGCACCACGGCGCCGAGTGCCTTGAGGATCACGAGGGTCATGACGCCGGCGTACACCACCGACACGCCCACCCCGAGCGCCTGGGTGACGAGCTGGCCCGCGTTGCCCGCCAGCAGGCCGTCGTTGCCGGCCGAGTTGAAGGCCTTGCTGGCGAAGACGCCGGTGAGGCGCGCCGGTGATGCCGCCCACGCCGTGGCCCGCGAAGACGTCGAGCGAGTCATCGAGCCGGGTCCGGGCCCGGAGCGCGATGGCGAAGTAGCTCGGGAACGCGGCGATGGCGCCGAGCGCGATGGCGCTGGCCGGGCTGATGAAGCCGGCGGCGGCCGGCGTGATGGCCACGAGGCCCACCACGATGCCGGTGGCGCCGCCGCCGTGGCGTGGCCGTTCGAAGTAGTCGAGCAGCACCCACCGCGAGGGTGGCCATTGGGGCCAGGAAGGTGTTGGTGAACGCCAGCGACGCGAGCTCACCCGAGGCCAGCGCGCTGCCGCCGTTGAAGCCGAACCACCCGAACCAGAGGAGGCCCGCGCCGAGGAGCACGAAGGGCACGTTGTGCGGCAGGATGGCCTGCCGCCCGAAGTCCTTCCGCCCCGAGGACGATGGCCGCCACGAGCGCCGAGACGCCGGCGTTGATGTGCACCACGGTGCCGCCCGCGAAGTCGAGCACGCCCTTGGTCATGAGCCAGCCGCCGCCCCACACCCAGTGCGCCACCGGGGCATAGACGAGGAGCGTCCAGAGGACGATGAACGCCACGTAGGGCCCGAAGCGCATCCGCTCCACCACCGCGCCCGAGATGAGCGCCGCCGTGATGATGGCGAAGGTGCCCTGGTACGCCATGAAGAGGACGTGCGGGATGGTGCCCTTGGCCTCGACCCCCACGCCCGCCAGCAGCGCGTTGGTGAGCCCGCCGATCCACGCATTCCCCGCATCGAACGCCAGGCTGTACGCCAGCAGCGCCCAGAGGAGCCCCACCGCGCCGAGCGCCACGAAGCTCATCATCATGGTGTTGGGCGCGTTCTTGGAGCGGACCAGGCCGCCGTAGAAGAACGCGAGGGCGGGCGTCATGAGGAGGACGAGCGCGCCGTGGAGATGAGCATCCACGCGGTGTCGGCCCCGGAGACGGTCGGGGCGGCGTCCTGGACGGCGAGCAGGGCGGCAATCATGAGTGGGCTGGCCTCTCAGAACTGGCGTCGGGGAGGAGGGACAGGAATGTCGGACGGCGACAGTCTAGTGCCCCGCCCAAGGTTCCGCAATGCCAAGCGCACAAGAAATTCTGCCTAAATTGCAGATTTCAGATGACACTCCTGCACCATCATATCTGCTACGTGCATGGCGGTCAACGACTTAAACATCCCATGCGCATTCACCGCGTCGCCTTGAACTGACCGATTTTCGGTCGCGCCTCGCGATGACGAAAAGCCCCGCGCGTGCGGGGCGCTCTTGGTCCGCCACGCACCTCCCGCGCGACGCCTCACCACTGCAGCACGATCTTCCCGAACACCTGGTCCCCTCCATCGCCGCATGGGCGGCGGCCGCGCTCTCGTCATCGGGTAGCGCGCCCCACCACCGGCCGGAGCCGCGTACCGGAGGCGGCAGCACCTCCGCCGCGAAGCGCGCCACCAGTGGCCCCCGCTCCGCGGAGCAGCCTCGGCCGCATCACGCTGCCGATGACCTCGAGGCGCTTGCGGAGCACCGGCTCGAGGCTCAGCTCGCCCTTGGCGCCCTGCAGAAGCGGCGGCGCCAGACGCCCCCGCGGCGCCAGCGCCTCGGTGTTCGAACAAAGGCCGGCGCGCCGAGACATCGATCACGTCGGAACGGGGCCGCCGGCGTGTGCCCGAGGATATGAGCTGGCCGGATCCACGGCCTCCGCGAGGCCGAGCGCCCGCGCGGCCTCGAGCAACCAGGCGTCCGCAGGCTTCCCGCCACCGCGGCCCCAAGCCACACACCGAGCTGCACGGCGGCGGTGCCCACCCCGCTCCCCACCGCATGGATGAGCACCCGCTCGCCGGCGGCGACCTCGCCGCAGACACCCGGAGGCATCCCACGCGCGTGGTACGCCTCGGGGATCGCGGCGGCATCCGTCAGCTCCATTCCTGCCGGCACCGCCAGTGCCTCGTCCTGGTGCACCACCACGTACTCGGCCTGCGCGCCGCCGCCCACCAGGCCCATCACCCGGTCGCCGGCCCGCCAGCGCGTGACGCCGGGACCGAGCGCCTCCACCACGCCGGCATACTCGAGCCGGGGATGTCGGCCGGCCACCAGGCGCCGGGGTAGCAGCCCAGCCGCCTGGGGATGTCGGCGCGATTGAGCCCGGCCGCGTGCACCCGCACCAGGAGCTGGCCCTCCCCCGGGACCGGGGTCGGGACCTCGCGCAGCTGGATGACGCCGGCATCCCCGGCACCGGCATAGACGAGGGCGCGCATGCGGCTCACTCGAGGAGGGTGTAGCGGCCGGCCAGTTCCTGCCGCAGCGTGGCCATGAAGGCGCATCGCATCGTCGAACGCCGCCCGGCGCTCCGCGCCCCAGGGCGACGGGCCGCCGGGATCCTCCCAGTCGATGCTCGTGTCGAACTCGGCGATGAGCGCCTCGCCCGCCGCGCGGGTCTCGGCGGAGACGGGCAATGCCGCCAGCGCCACGTCGTAGCCGAGCTCGGCCTTGGCGGCGGCGTCGACCGCCCAGAGGCAGGTCCCGGCGCCGGGATCGAAGAACACGCGCCCGGAGGTGGGAGCGATGGCATCGAGGATGAGTAGCCCGGAGCCGCGCGGTGTTCCACTGCGGAGCGCCCCCCGGCACCGCGCGCCCGCCGGAGGGCAGTAACGTACCCGAACAAACGCCGAAAGCGAGCCGTCATGTCCGGCTACTGCGATGTCGCCCCGGGCCACGAATGGCACGGCCCCTACCACGACGACGAGTACGGCGTGCCGCTCACCGGCGACGACGAGCTCTTCGAGCGCCTGGTGCTGGAGATCAACCAGGCCGGACTCTCCTGGCTCACCATCCTCAAGAAGCGCGACGGCTTCCGGCGCGCCTATCACCAGTTCGCGGTGGAGCGCGTGGCGCGCTACGGCGCGCGCGACGTGGCGCGGCTGCTCAAGGACGAAGGCATCATCCGGAACCGCCTCAAGGTCGAGGCGGCCATCGCCAATGCGAAGACGATCCTGGCGCTCCGGAAGACCCACGGCTCCTTCCACCACTGGCTCGCCGCGCACCACCCGCCCCCAAGCCGGAGTGGGTGAAGCTCTTCAAGGGCACCTTCCGCTTCACCGGCGGCGAGATCGTGGGGGAGTTCCTGATGAGCACGGGCTGGCTGCCGGGGGCGCACCGCGAGTCCTGTCCCGCCTACGCGCGCATCGCGCGGCTCGGGCCGGCGTGGATGGTGGGGGCGCCGGCAGGCGAGGGTGTCGTGCGGGGGATTCCCGCAGAGGCGCGGAGGCAACGTAGGCGGGGCCTATAGGCCCCGCGTACGGAGGGATGGCCCCGCGTACTGATGGGGAGGGTGGCCTGGCAGCACGGGTGGGAAACGGTGCCGGATCCAGGCCCACACCCACCAGAACCAGCGGGCTCACCGGTCGGTGGGCCCACCATCCACGAGCAGTTCCTCTGCGGCCCTCCGCGCCTCTGCGTCTCCGCGGTGAAAGCGCACCCCAAACCCGGCCGTCCCGATGTTCGCCCACCTGCACGTGCATTCGTGGTTCTCCATGGGCACCGGCGTCTCGAGTCCCGAGGCGCTGGTGGCGGCGGCGGTGGCGCGCGGGGTGCCGGCGCTGGCGTGCACCGACACTAATGGCGTGTACGGCGCCATCGAGTTCCAGCAGGCGGCGCTGGCGCAGGGCGTCAGCCATCCTCGGCGCGCACCTCGTCACCGAGGGCGCGGAAGGCGATCCCCTCGCCACGGATGAAGCGCGGGTGGGGCGCGCCTCTGCCGGGCCATCACCTGGATCCGCTGGCACAGCGCACCAGCCACCGGGACCGGCCCGCCAATCCCCTCGGCACGGCCGACGTGCTGGCCGCCGATCGCGAGGGCCTCATCCTCCTCTCGCGTGACGCGGCGCTGCTCGAGCGCGTGGTGACCCTCTCCGGCCGCCGCGGCGTATACGCCGGGCGGTTCCGGCCCGGGAAGGAACGCCATCAGGTGGCCCGGGCGCGGGGCGCATCGGCGTGCCGGCGGTGGTCACGAAGACCCGGTGTACTTCGCCAACCCGAGGACCACGCACTCCATCGCCTGCGCGTGGCCATCCACCACAACCACCACCTCGCGGCGCTCGCCGCCCGGCACGCCGGTGCGGCCCGCGGAGGCGAGTGCACGGCTCCGGACCGCGGCGGACTGGCGCGACGCTTCGACTGCCCCGATGCCATCGTGCGCGGCCGCGACATCGTGGAGCGCTGCACCTACCGCATCCCGTGGGGCAGCGCGTGGTGGCCCGCTTCGCCTGCCCCGACGACGCGCTGGCCCGGCTCCGCGCCATGGCCTACGCGGGCGCCGAGCGGCGCTACGGCACCGTGGCCCCCATCACGCGAGACCGGCTGGAGCACGAGCTCGCGATCATCGCGCAGAAGGGCTTCGCCGACTACTTCCTGGTGGTGGACGACATCGTCCGCCACGGCCCCACCCACTGCGGCCGCGGCTCCGTGGCCAACTCCATCGTCAGCTACTGCCTCGGCATCACCCACGTCGATCCGTTAGGCGCCGGACTCCTCTTCGAGCGGTTCCTCAACCCGGAGCGGAAGGACCCGCCCGACATCGACCTCGACTTCCCCTGGGACGAGCGCGACCAGGTGCTGGCCTGGGTGTTCCGGAAGTACCCCATGCCGCGGGCCGCGATGGTGGCCAACCACAACTGCTTCCGCCTGCGCGGCGCGCTGCGCGAGGTGGCCAAGGTGCACGGCCGCCCGCCGGGCGAGATCCGCGAGGTGACCCGCCGCTTCCCCTGGTTTGCCGACGACGACGAGATCGGCGAGGTGATGCGCACCCACCCCAACTTCGCGGGGCTGGACCTCCCCCGCGCCTGGCAGGACCTCGCGCGCCAGGCGCAGCCGCTGGTGGGGATGCCGCGGCACCTCTCGCTCCATCCCGGCGGCGTGGTGATCGTCCCCGCGGCGCTCACCGACATCGTCCCCGTGGAGCCGGCGGCGCGCGTCCTCGACGGCCATCCCGACCTCATGGTGCCGGTGATCCAGTTCGAGAAGGACGGCGCCGAGGACGCCGGCCTCGTGAAGATCGACCTGCTCGGCAACCGCTCGCTGGCCGTGATCCGCGACGCCATCGCCGAGGTGCGGGCCAACACCGGCATCGCCATCGACTACACCTCGAGCGACCCCGAGGACGATCCCGCCACCCGCGAGCTCTTCCGCACCGGGCAGACCATGGGCGTCTTCTACACCGAGAGCCCGGCGTCGCGGCTCCTCTGCGCCAAGTCGCAGGCCGCGAGCTTCGAGCTGCTGGTGCTCAACACCAGCATCATCCGCCCCGCCTCCAACCGCTTCATCCGCATCTACCTGGAGCGGCTCCACGGCGCGCCCTGGCAGCCGCTGCATCCCTCACTGACGGAGACGCTGGCCGAGACCTTCGGGGTGATGGTGTACCAGGAGGACGTGGTGAACGTGAGCGCCGCCTTTGCCGGCATGCCGCTCGCCACGGCCGACGGGCTCCGCAAGGCGCTCTCCAAGAAGCGGCCCGTGAAGGCGCTCGCGGCCTACGTCGAGGAGTTCTTCGCCGGCGCGCTGGCGCTCGGCCGCGATCCCGACGTCGCGAAGAAGGTGTGGGAGATGATCCTCTCCTTTGCCGGCTACAGCTTCTGCAAGGGCCACTCCTGCTCCTACATCCGCGTGGCGCAGCACGCCTGCTACCTCCGCGCGCGGCACCCGGCGGAGTTCATGGCGGCGGTGCTGGCCAACGGCGGGGGCTTCTACCGGCCCTTTGCGTACGTGGCGGAGGCGCTCCGCATGGGGCTCCGCGTGCTGCCGCCGGACGTGAACGCCAGCCGCGTCCGCACCACCGGCGGCGACGGCGCGGTGCGGATCGGCTTCCAGTTCATCAAGGGCCTCTCGGCCGACGCCGTGGCGCGCATCGAGAAGGCGCGCCAGGACGGCCCCTTCCGGAGCCTGGCCGACTTCCGGATCCGCACCGGCCTCACCCAGGACGACCTCCGCCTCCTCATCAAGGTGGGCGCGCTCGACAGCCTCGCCGGACGCTTCACGCGGCCCATGCTGCTCTGGGCCATCGACGCCGAGGCGCACCGGCCGGCGGCCACGGCCCCGTCGTTCGTGCCCCCCGCCGAGCGGCGGATCCCGCAGCTGCGCGAGTACGACGCCGACCGCCGCCGCGCCCTCGAGTACGAGTTCCTGGGCTTCCCCACCGACGGCCACCCCATGGAACTCTATCGCGCCGAGCTGGGCCGCTTCCGGACGGTGAAGAGCACCGAGCTCAGGCACCACATCGGCCGCACGGTGCTCTGCGCGGGGCTCCTGACCACCGCCAAGCCGGTGGCCACCGCCAGGGACGAGCCGATGCAGTTTGCCACCTTCGATGACGGGGCGGGGCTCATCGAGACGGTGCTCTTCCCCGGCGTGTACCGCGAGCGGGCGCACGTCCTCTTCGACCAGGGCCCTTTCATTTTCCGCGGCACCGTGGAGGCGGAGTTCGGCGCCGTCACCGTCACCATCACCCAGCTCGACCGGCTGGAGCGGATGCTGGAGAAGCTCGCCGGGCGGCGGTAGGATTCAGCGCGGCCCGACCGCCGCCTCCCGTTCACGCCGCCGAAGGACATCCCATGCGCCCGTCCCGGTTCCCGGCCCTCGTGGCCGCCCTTGCCCTGCTTCCCGCCAGCTTCACGCCGCTCGCCGCCCAGGCCGCGCCGCGCGAGGTGGACGCCTATGTCACCCAGGCGCTGCGCCGCTTCAACCAGCCCGGCGTGGCCATCGCGGTGGTGAAGGAGGGCAAGGTGGTCTTCCAGCAGGGCTGGGGGGTCCGCGCCGTGGGGCGGCCGGAGCCGGTCACGGCGCAGAGCGTCTTCCAGGTGGCGTCCAACTCCAAGGCGGTGACGGCAGCGGCGCTCGCCATCCTGGTGGACGAGGGCAAGCTCCGCTGGGACGACCCTGTCACCAGGTATCTCCCCTGGTTCCGCCTCGGCGGCGACGCGTACGTGTCGCGCGAGTTCACCGTGCGCGACCTCCTCCTCCACCGGAGCGGCCTCTCCCTCGGCGCCGGCGACCTGCTCTGGTGGTTCAGCGACGCCAGCCGCGAGGAGATCGCCCGCGCGCTGGCGCACATCGCACCCGCCCGGAGCTTCCGCACCACCTACGACTACGACAACGTCCTCTACATCGTGGCCGGCGAGGTGGTGCAGGCCGCGAGCGGCATGACCTGGGACGACTTCGTCCGCACCCGCATCTTCCAGCCCCTCGGCATGGCGCACGCCACCACCACCGTGCGCGACTTCCGCCCCGGCGACGACCTCGCCGCCCCGCACGCCCGCGTCAGCACCACCGGCGCCCTCGAGCTCATCCCCTGGGACACCGTCGACAACGTGGGCTCCGCCGGCGCCATCAACGCCAGCGTCGCCGACTGGGCCAGGTGGCTCGTGGTGCAGCTCGACAGCGGCCGCACCCCGGCCGGCACCCGCCTCTGGACCGAGCAGCGCACCCGCGAGATGTGGCACCCGGGAATCATGATGCAGGTGGGCATCCCCGGCCCGGCCTTCGCCCAGCAGCGCGCCAACTTCAGTGGCTACGCGCTCGGCTGGTTCGTGCGCGACTACAAGGGCCTCAAGCTCATCACCCACACCGGCGGCCTGGCCGGCATGCTCTCGCGCGTCTTCCTGGTGCCCGAGAAGAAGATCGGCGTCGTGGTCTTCAGCAACGGTGAGACCAACGCCTTCAACGCCCTCGGCTGGTGGGTGCTCGACTGGGCCCTCGGCGGCCCCCGCCCCGACTGGGTGGCCGCCTACGCCGCGGCCGGCGACGAGACCCTCGCGCGGGACCGCGCCTTCGAGGACTCCGCCGCCGCCGCGCGGAAGAAGGACGTCGGGCCCTCGCTCCCGCTCGCCGCGCTCGCCGGCACCTACCACGACGCGTGGTACGGCGACGTCACGCTGAAGGAGGAAGGCGGCCACCTGGTGCTGCACTGGAGCCGGAGCCCCGGCCTCACCGCCGACCTCGAGCACTGGCAGTACGACACCTTCCGCGCCCGCATGCGGGTCAAGTGGGCGTCGGACGCCTTCGTCACCTTCCAGCTCAAGGCCGACGGCACGGTGGACCGGATGATGATGGCGCCGGTGCTCCCCTCCACCGACTTCAGCTTCAACTACCAGGACCTGGAGTTCCACCCGGTCGCGGCAGGGGCCCGCTGATGCGCCGCTGGCTGCTGCTGCTCGGCGGCGGGCTGCTGGTGCTGCTCGCGCTCCTCGGCCTGGCGGGGAGCGCGCTGCCCCGGACGCACACGGCGGCCAGCCGCCTTGTGCTCGCGGCGCCGGCCGAGAGCGTCTGGACCGTGACGCGGGACATTGCCTCCCTGCCGGCCTGGTGGAGCGAGGTGACGACGGTGGAGGCCCTCAGCAGCCCCGACGGCAGCGAGCGCTGGAAGGAGGACGCCGGCGGCTTCACCATGGTGCTCCGCGCCGAGACCCTGGAGCCGGGCCGGCGCTTCCGCACCGTCATCGAGAACGGCCGGGAGACGGGATTCGAGGGGACGTGGACCTACGACCTGGTCCCCACCGCCGCCGGCACGGAACTGCGCCTCACGGAGGAGGGCAGCGTGGCCAATCCCTTCTTCCGGATCTTCGCCCGGCTCGGCGGCCATCACGCCACCATCGACAGCTACCTCACGGCGCTGGCGCGCCGGTTCGGCAGCACCGCCGGCCCGGAACACCTCGCGCCAGTGCCGTGATTCCAGTCACCGGCAGGCGCCCCGGCCGCCGCGCATGTTGGGAGTCGTCCCAACGGCATCCCCTCGAACGGCATCTCATGCGTATCCCCGGCCGGACCTTCCGCATGCCCTTCCCCCTGCTGCTGCTTGCCGTCCTCGCCTGTGGCGGGGAGGACGGCGGCGGGCCCTCGCCGAACAACGTGGCGCCGGTGGCGCAGATCACGAGCCCCGCGCCCGGCGACAGCGCCGCCACGGGTGACGTCGTGGTGCTCCGGGGCGGGGCCATCGACGCGGAGGACGGGCCGCTCTCGGGGTCGTCCCTCGCCTGGTTCAGCTCGCTCAACGGCAGCCTGGGCACCGGCGACTCGCTGGAAGTGAACACCCTCCTACCCGGCACCCACACCCTGACGCTCGAGGCCACGGACAGCCGCGGCAAGACGGGGAGCGCCACGGTGTCGCTGCTGGTGACCGGCACCGCCACCGGCCTGGGCCTGGTGGAGGTGACGCACAACCTGAGCGAGCCCGTCTTCCTCACCCACGCCCCGGCCGACTCCACGCGCCTCTTCGTGGCGGAGAAGGACGGCCGCATCCGCATCATCAAGAACGGCGTGCTGCTGCCGACGCCGTTCCTCGACCTCACCGACTCCACCACCAAGGGCAGCGAGCAGGGGCTGCTGGGCCTGGCCTTCGCGCCGGACTACGCCACGTCGGGGCGGTTCTTCGTCAGCTACACGAGCCCGCGCGGTTCGGGCGGCGCTGGCCGCTCGGTGATCGCGCGGTACCAGGTCTCCGGCGCCAGTCCCGACGTGGCCGACCCCGCGTCCGGGCACAACATCCTCCTGCAGAGCCAGCCGTACAGCAACCACAACGGCGGGATGATCGCCTTCGGTCCCGACGGCTACCTGTACGTCGGCTTCGGCGACGGCGGCGGCGGCGGCGACCCGCTCGACACCGGCCAGGACGCGAGCGACTTCCTCGGCTCGCTGCTCCGCCTCGACGTGAGCGGCAGCGACTACACCATCCCGCCCACCAATCCCTTCGCCGCCAGCGGCTCGCTGGCGCACGAGGTGTGGAACTACGGCCTCCGCAACCCGTGGCGCTTCAGCTTCGACCGCACCACCGGCGACCTCTACATCGGCGACGTGGGCCAGGGCGAGTGGGAGGAGATCGACGTGCGCCCCGCCACGAGCACCGGGGGCGAGAACTTCGGCTGGAACGAGATGGAAGGGATGGTCTGCTACCAGGCGGGCTGCTCCACCGCGGGCAAGGTGCTGCCGCTCGTGGCCTACGACCACTCGAGCGCCTGCGCCGTCACCGGCGGGTACGTGTACCGGGGCAGCGCGCTCCCCGCCCTGCGGGGTCACTACCTGTACGCCGACTACTGCGGCGGCTGGGTGCGGAGCTTCCAGTATGCGGGCGGGCAGGCCACCAACACCCAGGACCGCCCCGAGCTCGAGCCCGGCGGCCTCATCACCAGCTTCGGCGAGGACGCGGCGGGCGAGCTCTACATCCTCACGCAGGGCGGGTCGGTTTTCCGCATCGTCCCCAGGTAGGGCGGCGCGTCGGGCGGGGCCGGGTTAGGTTGCAGCCATGAGCGACCGGCCCGATCCCGCCGAGCTTGCGGCCCTCGCCGCCGCCGTCCCCGCGGGCATCCACTTCGGCACCTCGTCCTGGACCTACCCCGGGTGGAAGGGCCTGGTCTACCAGCAGGACTACCCCAAGACCGGCGCCACCGCGCGCATGCTCGCCGAGTACGCGCGCTACCCGCTCTTCAGCACCGTCGGCATCGACTCCACCTTCTACAACCCCGCCAGCGCCAACGTCCTCCGGAGCTACGCCGAGGCGCTGCCGCCCGGCTTCCGCTGCGTGAGCAAGGTGTGGGACCGCGTCACCGTCCACACCTTCCCGAAGCAGCGCTACAAGACGGGCGGTGGCGAGGAGAACCCCGACTTCCTGAACCCCGAGGTGTTCCAGCGGGAGGTGCTCGACCCCTGCCTCGAGCATTTCGCCGATCACCTCGGCCCGTTCGTCTTCGAGTTCCAGACCATCGGCCGGGCCGCCGGCTTCACGGCACAGGCCTTCGCCGACCGGCTCGACGCCTTCTTCACCAGGCTCCCGCGCGAGGCGATGTACGCCGTGGAACTCCGCAACCAGGAGTTCCTCACGCCCCCGTACTTCGCGGTGCTGCGCGAGCACAACGTGGCGCACGTCTTCAATTCGTGGACCCGCATGCCCCCGGTGGGCGAGCAGCTGGCACTGCCCGGCTCGCTCGGCGCCCTGTTCACCGTGGCCCGGATCCTCCTCCGCCCCGGGCGCACCTACAACGAGGCCGTGGACGCCTTCGCGCCCTACGACACCATCCACGACAAGAACCCCGACCTCCGCGCCGACGTGGTCCGCCTCATCGAGCAGGCCGTGAACCTCCGCATCCCCGCCTACATCCTGGTCAACAACCGCGCGGAGGGCAGCGCTCCGCTCACCATCGCCGCGCTGGCGCGGATGCTCCGGGACCGGGCAGCGAGCTAGAGGGGGAGGGATCCGGTCTTGGCTAGCATCGGTGTGACTCAACGCAGAGGGCGCAGAGGGCCGCGGAGGAACTGCGAGAGGATGGTGGGCTCACCGCCCTCCACGTGCTTGTGAGTGTCGGTTCGGGTCCGGCAACCCGCCCCACCTGTCGAGGCGCCCCACTACATAATCTCAGAGCCCGGGTCGGCAACGCGCCAACCCGGGCTCGATCCCTCTGCGGCCCTCCGCGCCCTCTGCGCCTCTGCGTTGAGCCTCGCCGGACCCACCCCGAGCGCGTTCCCTCCGCCGCCACCCGAGGCATCCGCCGCTTGGGCAGGTGCCGCCGCTTGCGCGGGCCCTCGTGGTCGGGCCGCTGCGCCAGCGCGTGCGCCGAGGCCGCGAGCCGGATCGCGCGTG
>JBGAOL010000061.1:0-13874 GCA_044221825.1 Gemmatimonadales bacterium | reverse complement strand
ATGGCGGTGCCGTCGGCGCTCACGTCCCAGGCGCCGCCGAAGTCGGCGTCGCAGCCCTTCTGGTAGGCGCTCGCCAGGCTGGTCCACTCGCTCCGGTCGGTCCAGAAGCCGGCCTGCACGGGGTCATCGTAGAGCGCCGTCACCACGCCGGTGGCGGAGATGCCGGTGGCGAAGTCGCGGAGCGGGCTCCCCACCTGCGTCTTGTACTCGAGGACGCCGGTGGCGGTGTGGAAGAAGTAGAGATCGCCGGTGCCGGACAGCGGGTCCTGGATGGCGGCGATGCTGCCGTCGGGCGTGAGGTCGGCGGGCCAGCCGAGCGGGACGAAGCGGATGCCGGCGGTGACGCGGCGCGAGGGACCGGTGGCGTCGTTGTCGTCGGCACAGCCCCCGGCCACCAGCACGAGCGCGGCGAGGAGGCCGAGGGGCACTCGGCGGAGCAGGAACACGGAACCTCCGTCAGGCGGCCGGCGGGGCCGGTCGCATGAGGCAAGACGGTGTTGTGAGGTGGGGATGCGTTGCGGCAACCTACCGCGCGGCCCACGCCGCTGTCAACCGGCGCCCGCTAGGCGCGCGGGTGGGCCTGCTGGTAGACCTTCTTGAGCCGCTCCCACGCTGGTGTGGGTGTAGATCTGCGTGGTGGAGAGGCTGGCGTGGCCCAGCAGCTCCTGCGGCGCGGAGGAGGTCGGCGCCGGCGTCGAGGTGGGTGGCGAAGGTGTGGCGGAGGAGTGGGTCTTGAGCCCGTCGCCGCCCACGGTGTCGAGGGCGCGGTGCACCAGGCGCTGCACGGTGCGGGCGGAGAGCCGCTTGCCGCGCTTGCCGAGGAAGACGGCGCCCCGGTCGGCGCCGGGGCGGCGGGGTCTCGTCCTCGCGGGCGTCGAGGTAGTGGCGCAGCGCGCGGCTGGCGCGGCTCCCGAGCGGCACGATGCGCTCCTTCCGGCCCTTGCCGCGCACCTTCACCTGGTCGGAGAGCAGGTCCAGGTCGCTGGTGTTGAGCCCGACGAGCTCGGAGAGGCGGAGGCCGCTCGAGTAGAACAGCTCGAGGATGGCCAGGTCGCGGAGGCCGCTCGCGTCGTCGCGGTTCACCGCGCGCCTCGGCGCCGCTGAACAGCGCCTCGGTGCGCTCGCGGTCCAGGTAGCCGGGGAGCTTCCGCGCGGCGCGCGGTGTCTTGGCCGCCCGTACCGGGGACTTGTCGAGGCCCTGATGCACCTGCAGGAAGCGGTACATGGCCCGGACCCCGGAGAGGGCGCGCGCCATGGACTTCCGCGCCAGCCCGCGCCGCTCCATGGCGCCGAGGAATCCGCGCAGGGCCAGGCGGTCCACGGTGGCAAAATCCCACGACCCACCGCTGAAGCGGTCCATGAACTCGGCGAAGTCGGCCAGGTCCCGCGCGTACGCCTTCACGGTGTGGGGCGAGACCTGCCGCTCCTTCTCCAGGTGCTCCAGGAACTGCGCTACCTCGGGGCGCAGCGCGCGCGCGGTCCGCGGCGCCTCGGGCTCGGGTGGCCGGGGCGGCAGCTTCCGGGCGCGCGGGCTCACGCGAGGCCGGCGAGCCAGGCGCCGAAGTCGGCGCGGGCCCGCTCCACGAGCAGCTCCTTCTTCCGGTCCTTCGGCGTCTTCTTCGGCAGCTCCATGGGCTCCACCAGGCCGAAGTTGGCGTTCATCGGCTGGAAGTGGCGCGGGTCGGCGTCGCGCAGGTGGCGGTAGAGGGCGCCGAGCATGGTGGTGGGCGGCGGCACCGCCGGCTCCATGCCGCGGAGCACCCGCGCCAGGTTGATCCCCGCCAGCAGCCCCGTGCCGAGCGACTCGGTGTACCCCTCCACGCCCGTGAGCTGGCCGGCGAAGAAGAGCGTGCCGTCGCCCGGCGCGGTGAGCGCGGGGCCGAGATAGGCGGGGCTGTTGAGGTAGCTGTTCCGGTGGATGGAGCCGAAGCGCAGGAACTCCGCGTTGGCCGAGCCCGGGGATCATCCGGAAGACGCGCTGCTGCTCGGGGATGCGGAGCCGGGTCTGGAAGCCCACGAGGTTCCACATCTGCCCCGCCCGGTCCTCGCGGCGGAGCTGCACCACGGCGTGCGGGTCCCGGCCGGTGCGCGGGTCGCGGAGGCCCACCGGCTTCATGGGGCCGAAGCGAAGCGTCTCGGGGCCGCGGCGCGCCATCTCCTCCACGGGGAGGCAGCCCTCGAAGTAGGGCACCTGGTCGAACTCGTGGGCGGTGAACTGGTCCGCCGTGGTGAGCGCGGCGAGGAACGCCTCGTACTCCTCGCGCGTCATGGGGCAGTTGAGGTAGTCGTCGCCGTCGCCCTTGCCGTAGCGGGACAGGGCATAGACCACCGACTCGTCGACCGACTCCCGGCTCACGATCGGCGCAATCGCGTCGTAGAACGCCAGCGCCGTCGCCTCGCCCTCCTCGAGCGTCGCCCCCGAAGATCCCCTTTCCCCCGCGTTCGTAACGGCCGGATATATCCGGCCGCTACGTACGGGGTCGGCGGACGCCGAGAAGGCGTGGAGAATCGCGCGGGCCAGCGCCTCCGACGTGAGCGGCCCGGTGGCGATGATGCCGGGGGACGGGAGCTGCGTCACCTCGCCCGTGACGATGCGGATCCGCGGGTGCGCGGCGATCCGCTCGTGCGCCAGGCGCGAGAACACCTCGCGGTCCACCGCCAGCGCGGCGCCGGCGGGCACCCGCGCCTCATCCGCGATGGGGAGCAGGAACGAGCCGAGCCGGCGCAGCTCGTCCTTGAGCAGGCCGTGCGCGTTGCTGAGGTCGGTGGACTTGAAGGAGTTGCTGCAGACGAGCTCGGCCAGGCGGCCGGTCTGGTGGGCCGGCGTGGGCACCGCCGGGCGCATCTCGTGGAGCTCGACGTCGATCCCCCGCTCGGCGAGGGCCCACGCGGCTTCCGAGCCCGCGAGCCCCCCGCCGACGACGGTGACGGTCACGTCGCCGCCACTTCCTCCGCGTCCATCACCACGACGCGGTGCTGGCACTTGAGGCAGGTCCGGGTCTCGCCCTCGGCCTTGGAGACCTTCTTCTCCATGCCCACGAAGCCGCAGCTGGGGCAGGTCTCGACCACCGGGCGGTTCCAGGTGGAGAAGTCGCACGCCGGGTAGCGCATGCAGCCCCAGAACGACTTGCCCCGCTTGGTGCGCCGCTCGGCCAGGTCGCCGACGTCGCACTTGGGGCACTTGATGCCGAGCGGGATGGAGCGGGTGCCCTTGCACTCGGGGTACTTGGTGCAGGCCAGGAACTCGCCGAAGCGGCCGGTCTTGATGACCATGTCCGCGCCGCAGAGGTGGCACTTCTCCTCGGTGGGCCGGTCCGGCGCCTTGCTCTTCTTGAGCGACTTCACGTAGTCGCAGGTCTGCTTGTAGTTGACGCAGGCGAAGTACGGCCCGAACCGCCCGGTGCGGAGCTCCACCTGCGCCCCGCACTTGGGGCACTTCTCCTTGGCCAGCTCCTCGGGATTGAGCCCGTGCGCCTCGGCCACGATCGCGCCGAGGTTGACGGCCTTGAGGGCCACGGTGAAGGGCGCGTAGAAGTCCCGCAGCACGTGCTGCCAGGCCAGCTCGCCTTCCTCGATCTTGTCGAGCTCGCCTTCCATGGCGGCGGTGAAGTCCACGTTGAAGATCGACGGGAAGCTGTCGATCATGATCCGCTCGACGGTCTCGCCGAGCTCCGTGGGCGTGAAGCGCCGCTGCTCGAGCGTCACGTACTCGCGCGCGGTGAGCGTGCTGATGATCGACGCGTACGTCGACGGCCGGCCGATGCCGAGGCGCTCGAGCTCCTTGACCAGGCTGGCTTCCGAGAAGCGCGGCGGCGGCTCGGTGAAGTGCTGGTCGGGGACGATCTGGCGGACGGTGACCTGCTCCCCCACCTCGAGCGGCGGGATGGGCGAGAGGTCCTCGACGCCCTTCCCTTCCTCGGCCTCGCGGCCCTCGGTGTAGAGGACGTGGTAGCCGTCGAAGATCATGACCGAGCCGCTGGTGCGCATCAGGTAGCGGCCGAGGTCGAAGTCGACGACCGTCATGTCGTAGACCGCCGGCGTCATCTGCGACGCCACGAAGCGCTGCCAGATGAGCTGGTAGAGGCGGAACTGGTCCGGCTCGAGGTACGGCTGCACCAGCTCGGGGCGGCGGCGCACGTCGGTGGGGCGGATGGCCTCGTGGGCGTCCTGCACCTTGCCGCCGCGGCTGGCGTACTGGTTGGGCGTCTCGGGGAGGTAGGGCTTGGCGTAGCTCTTCCCGATGAACTCGCGCACCGACGCGATGGCGGCGTCGGAGACGCGGACGCTGTCGGTCCGCATGTAGGTGATGAGGCCGACGGGCGCCTCCTCCCCCACCTCCATGCCCTCGTAGAGGTCCTGCGCCGCGCGCATGGTGCGGCGGGCGGAGAAGCCGAGCTTCTTGGCGGCTTCCTGCTGCAGGGTGCTGGTGGTGAAGGGCGCGGCCGGGCGCTTCCGGCGATTGCGCTTCTCCACCTTGGTGACCACGAAGGGCAGCTTCTCGAGGTCGGCCACCACGCGGCGGGCCTCGGCCTCGTTGTGGAGCTGCGGGTTGTGGCCGTCGATCTTCTTGAGCTCGGCCTTGAACTCCTGCGTCGCCTTGAGGCACTCGGCGGCGATGGTCCAGTACTCCTCGGGCTTGAAGGCGCGGATGGCGCGCTCGCGCTCCACGATGAGCCGGAGCGCCACCGTCTGCACCCGGCCCGCGGAGAGGCCGGTCTTGATGGACTGCCAGAGGATGGGGCTCGCCTTGTAGCCGACGAGGCGGTCGAGGATGCGGCGGGCCTGCTGGGCGTTGACGAGGCGGTCGTCGATGCGGCCCGGCTTGGCCATGGCCTCCTTCACCGCGTCCTTGGTGATCTCGTGGAAGAGCACGCGGTGCATCGGCGCCTGCGTGTCCATCTGGTCGGCCACGTGCCAGGCAATGGCCTCGCCCTCGCGGTCCGGGTCGGTGGCCAGGAACACGGCACTGGCTTTCTTGGCGCTCTTCTTGAGGTCGGCGAGGGTCTGCGTCTTCCCCTTGATGGTGACGTACTGGGGCTGGAAGCCGTTGTCGACGTCCACGCCGAGCTTGCGGGTGGGGAGGTCGCGGATGTGGCCGACGGTGGCCTTCACCTCGTAGCCGCGGCCCAGGTACTTCCCGATGCTCTTGGCCTTGGTGGGCGACTCGACGATGACGAGCGCGCTGCCGGAGCGAACCGGGGCACTGCCCTCGTCGTCGTCGCTCGCCTTCCGCGATCGCTTGGCAGTGGTCTTCGCCGCCTTCGCCTTCACGGTCGCGCTCGCCTTGGGCGCGGCCTCGGCCGCGGCCTTCTTGGCGGCGGTCTTCTTGGCGGGGGTGGCGGCTTTCCGGGTAGTGGCCATGGCTCTCAGGATACGGGCCCAGGATCAACGACGCGACACGCGTTCGGGGACACAAGAAAACGCGCACCCCCAGCCCTCCGCAAGACGCGCAGAGCTAAGAGGCCGTCCCACAACTGCTTACGAATTCCACTCGGCGCGCTCGCGCGCCAGTTGCACCACCTCCTTGGCCACCTGCGCCGCCGACTTGATATCGGCCTTAATCTCGGCGTGCGCGCGCGCATAGAACGGCTCGCGCTCGGCCAACAGCTGGCGCATCCGCACCGCGGGATCCTGGCCGTCGAGGAGCGGGCGCCCGCTGGCGCCGCCGGCGCGCTTGGCGGCGGTGATCGCCTGGACCTTGAGGTAGACAACGAAGGCCTGGTCGAGCGCCGCGTCGAGATTGCCGGGCCGCGCCGCCCAGCCGCCGCCGGGACTCATAATGGAAGGGGCACCGGCCAGCGCCGTCTTCATGGCCTCCGCCTCGAGCTGGCGGAATTTCTGCTCCCCATCCTCGGCGAAGATCTGCGCGATGGGCTTCTGCATCCGCCGCACGATCAGGGCATCGATATCCACGAACGGCGCGCCCAGTTCCTGCGCCACGAGCTTGGCCACCGTGGTCTTGCCCGCCCCCGGCAGCCCGATCAGCACGATGGAGCGCTTCATGCTTCCTCCGCCGCCACGGCCGTGGCGGGATTGAGCGCCGTCCAGCGATCGGCCAGCTGGGTGAGGTACCCGTCAACGTTGCGGCGCAGCTCGCGGAGCGAGTCGCCGCCAAACTTCTCCAGCAGCGCATCCGCCAGCACCCACGCCGCCAGCGCCTCGGCGATCACGCCCATGGCCGGCACCGCGGTGACGTCGCTCCGCTCGGCCTGCGCCTTCGCCGGACCGCCGGTCCGCAGATCAATGGTGGGCAGCGGCGACATCAGCGTGGCGATGGGCTTCATGCCGACGCGGATCACCAGCGGCTCGCCGGTGGTGATCCCGCCCTCGAGGCCACCGGCGTTGTTGCCCTGGCGCGCGTAGCCACCCTTGGTGGCCGGCGGCCCGGCCGGCTGCCCCGGCGTGGCGGTGGCCACGATCGGGTCGTGCACCTGGCTGCCGGGGCGGCGCGCCGCCTCGAAGCCCATGCCGATCTCCACGGCCTTCACCGCGGGGATGGACATGAGGATGCCGGCCAGGCGGCCGTCGAGCTTGCGGTCCCAGTGCACGTGGCTGCCGAGCCCGGCGGGGAGGCCGCGTACCACCACCTCGCACTCGCCGCCCAGCGTGTCGCCGTCCTTCTTGGCCTTGTCGATGAGCGCGATGACCTCGGCCTCACGCCCGCGGTCGAGGATGCGGACCTCGGACTGGTCGGCCACGGCGTTGAGGGGACCGTCGGGCAGCGGCGTGGGGCCGACCATGATGCCACCGAGCGAAACCACATGGCTCCCCACGTCCACGCCGAACTCCGCGAGAAGCCGGCGGGCGAGGCCGCCGGCCGCCACGCGCGCCGCGGTCTCACGGGCGCTGGCGCGCTCCAGGATGTCGCGGGCGTCGCTGCGATCGTACTTCATGACGCCCACGAGGTCGGCGTGGCCGGGCCGCGGGCGGTTGAGGCGGCGCCGGCGCTCCTCGCCCGGCGTCCCCTCGGCGCTCATGATCTCTTCCCAGTTGACCCAGTCGCGGTTGTGGATGGCCATCGCGATCGGGGAGCCGAGCGTCTCGCCGGCGCGGACGCCGCTGAGCCACTCGATGCGGTCCTTCTCGATCTTCATCCGCGCGCCGCGCCCGTAGCCGCTCATCCGCCGGGCTGTGCGTCAGTCCACTGTTCGCCGGCAGGTCGGCAGGCCCTCGACGATGCAGACGAGGGCCTTGCCATGGGATTCACCGGCGGTGCGCATGCGCAGGGCATCGTTTTCATGGCTCCGCGGCCGCGCCCCGGCACAGACTTGGGGAGCTCGAGGATGACCCTCGGCCCCCGGGGCACGCCGGGATGGTACCCAAGCGACACTCCGAAGGGTTTCGAAAGCGCGGCCCCGGGCCGCGCCGGCCTGCGGACGTCGCCGACCTCCAGAAGCGACGGAGCCCGGCTCGAAGGCCGGGCTCGCGTCTCAGGGTCCGGCTGGGAGGCTTACTCGCCCCCGGCGTCGATGATGCGCGGCGTGATCAGGATGATGAGGTCGCGCCGGTGTTCCTGGGTGTTGCTGTAGCCGAAGAGGCCGCCGACGAGCGGGAGCTGCGAGAGCAGCGGCACGCCCGAGCGGGTCTTGGTGACCTCGGTGACGGTGAGGCCGCCGATGACCGCGGTCTCGCCATCGGCCACGAGGAGCTGGTTCTTGGCGTTCTGCTTCCGGATGGTGAAGCCGAGGTCCACCGCGGAGAGCAGCCGGATGTCCGAGCGCTCGGCGTCGATGCGCATCAGGATCTGCCGGTTGTTGGTCACGTGCGGGGTGACCTTGAGCTGGATGCCGGTTTCCTTGA
Organism: Gemmatimonadales bacterium; assembly: GCA_044221825.1. Classification (GTDB taxonomy): domain Bacteria; phylum Gemmatimonadota; class Gemmatimonadetes; order Gemmatimonadales; family GWC2-71-9; genus JADJOM01. Next base: position 6,074 of record JBGAOL010000061.1, on the reverse strand, counting down.
ACTGCACGCTGGCCTGCGCCTGGCTGCCGCCGCCGCCACCGCCCTGGGAGCCGAAGTCCACGATGCGGACCGGCACGTCTTCACCGACGCGGATCAGGGCCTCGCGGTTGTCCACGGTGGTGATGCTCGGCTCGGCCTGCACGTCGGCGAGTTCGATGCCCTGGAGCGCGTCGACGAAGCTGGTGAAGCGGAAGCCGCCGATGGAGGTGGCCCAGATCAGGGAGAGGGCCGGCGCCTGGATGAGCGCCTCGGCGTTGGCCACCGCGGCCACGCCGTCGCCGGCGATGTTGAAGTCGCTTTCGAGCGGGTCGCCGGTGGCGGGGTCCACCCGCTGCACGAACCGGTTGAAGAACGGCCCGTCATCCGCGCCGAGGTCGTACTTGATGCCGAGGGCCTCGGTGTTGGTGCGGTCCACGAAGATCAGCTTGGCCTGGATCGAGATCTGCGGCGTGCGGACGTCGAGGTTGCGGACGAAGTCCTGCACCTCGCCGATGCGGCTGCGGGTCTCGGTGATGATGAGCGAGTTGGTGGTGGTGTCGGACACCACGTTGCCGCGCTTGGTGAGGATCGACTTGACGCTCGGGGCCAGCTGGCCGGCCGAGGCGTAGTTGATCGGGACCATGCGGGTGGTGAGCGGCTCGAGCGAGTCGAGCGCCGCCAGGGCGATGGGCGAGTCGACGCGGATGATGCCGCCCGGGAGCTCGATGGCCTGCAGCCCCTGCGAGGCGAGCACCGCGGCGAAGGCCTCGGTCCACGGCTGGTTCTTGATCTCGGCGGTGACCTCGCCCTTCACGTCCTTGCCGAGCACGATGGTGCGGCCCGAGAAGGAGGCGAAGCCGGCGATGACGTCGCCGATGCTGGCGTGGTCCCAGGTCACCGTGATGCGCGGGGCCTGGACCGGCGCGGCGGCCGCGGCGGGCTGCGGCGCCGGCACCATCACCTCAGGCCGGTCGGCCGGGGCGCTGGCGGGCGCGGTGAGCTCGCGCGGGCTGGTGTTGGACCAGGCCAGGAAGGTCCGGTCGGTGCCGAAGCGGACGCGGACGGCGCCGTTGGCCTGCTCCACCGTGTAGTCCCGCGGGCCGTCGAGCGTGATCGCGATGCGGACCACGTCGGGGCGGAACTGGGAGTAGCGGACGTCGCGGATGCCGGCCCGGGTGACGCCGTCGTAGGCGGCTCCCGTCTTCCGGAGCGTGGCGCCGGTGATGTCGATGACCACCCGGTCGGGCTCGCGGAGGACGAAGTCGCGGACCTCCACGGTCCCGTCCACGGCGACCACCAGCTCGGCGAAGCCGGGCGTGGAGATCACGCTGACCGTGGTGACCTCGCCGGGGCCGGCGGGCTTGTCGGCGGCGGCGAGCGGCGCCGCGAGCAGGGCCGCGAGGGCCAGGGCGGTGCGGAGCATGCGCGTCATGGGGTCTGATCCTCCCTCTTCCGGAGCGACAGGGTCTCCTGGCGCTCGAATCCGATGTCCTCGACCGTAAAGACCACGTCCGTCTGCCGGATCTGGGCCACCTTGAGGCGGCCCAGCCGCTCGCCCACCCGGAGGGTGTAGCGCTTCTGGTTCGACTTGTCGCGCAGCACGGCGATGCTGTTGGCGGCGCGGCGGGCGTCGAGATAGACCCCGACCAGGAGCAGGTCGTTGAACTCCGGGCCCACCTTGTCCTGCGTGATCAGCGAGACGAAGGGATCGCGCGCGCCACCCGCATAGGTGAACGACTCGCGCAGCACCTCGGTCTCCTTGGCCACGCGGATGGAATCCGCGCGGATGCTGTCAGTGCGCACCCTGGCCAGGCTGTCCCGCGTGCGGCGCTCGGCCAGCTGGCGGAGCGAGTCCTGCTTGGCGCGCTCGCGCGCCTGGCGGATCGAATCGGCGCGCATCACCTGCAGCTGCTGCGGCGTCAGCGCCGGCTTGGCCGGCGTTGCCGGGGCGGGCGCAGGGGCCGGGGCCGCGGCCACCTTCTTGGTGGTGTCGGGCTTGGCGGCCGTCGCGGGCGCCGCCGGGGCGGGCTTCGCGGCGGTGGCGGGCGCCGGGGTGGCCGGGGCCGGCTTGGCCGCCTCGACCGGGGTGCCCGGCGCGGGCTTGGCCGCCGTCGTCGGGGCCGGCTTGCTGGTGTCGGGCTTGGCGGCGGTGGCCGGCGCACCCGGCGCGGGCTTGGCCGCGGTGGTCCCGGCCGGCTTGGTGGTGTCGGGCTTGGCGGCGGTGGCCGCCGGCGCCGGCTTCGGCGCGGGGGCGGTGCCGCAGGCCTGCGTCACCTCGGGCGGCACGGTGCCGGCGGCGAGCTTCTGGAGCGCCGCGCGACCGGCCGCGCTGCGGCCGAGCACCTTGGTCACCGAGTCGCTGCAGACGGTGTACTTGGCCCGCATGGTGGAGTCCTGCACGGCCGCCTGACGGATCGAGTCGCGCCGCGCGCGCATCGCCGCCATGTCCACGGCCGGGGCCTCCTCTTCTTCCTTCCCGCCGCAGGCCAGCGCCCCGAGGGCGAGCCCCACGAGCAGGGTGCGGAGGAGCGTATCACGTGCCACGAGTGGAGTCCTCCGGCGTCGAGGTCTTCACGAACGTGCGGATCTGGAACCGGGCCTCGAGCAGCGCGCCCGAGCTGTCGCCCAGGGCCTTGGCGTTCTGCGCCGCGACGGCGCCGAGCGTCAGGTCCACCGGGACGATGATCCGCCGGAGGCTGGCCACGTCGGAGAGGAACTCGCCGAGCTGGTCGTAGCGGCCCACCACCGAGTACTGGTACTTGTAGGTCTCGAACGGGGCCGGCCCCGGCTCGGGCGGCAGCGGCTGGAAGTTGGCCACCATCACGCCGCGGATCTTGGCGCGGGTGGAGATCTCATCCATCAGGTTGGCCACTTCGTTGCGGTCCGGGACCAGGGTGCGCAGCAGCTCGAGGCTGCCGCGGTAGCCCTCGAGGCGGCGGCGCAGGTCTTCCACGCTGCCGGTGGCCAGCAGCCGCTTGGCGCTGTCCGTCATGGCCACCAGCGAGTCGATGGACTTCTGCCGGGCCACGATGCTGTCCTGGGTCTGCTGCACCCCGCGGAGCCCCACCGCATCGAGGCCCGTGCCGGAGTAGCCGACGTAGCCGATGGTGGCGGCGATCAGGATCAGGAGGATCGGGACCTGCTTGTCAGCACCGAGTGCCATACGTCACCTCACCGACTGGCTGAGCGGGACGGTGCGGATGTACGCGGAATCCGCCGGCGAGAACGTCGCCATGATCGTGAAGGCCGTGACCGGCCGTTCCTTCTCCAGCACCGTCTTGGCCTCCACCGGCGTCACCTCGTTGAGCCAGGGCGAGGCCTCGAGCTGGCGCAGGAACCGGGTGTACGCCTGCAGGTCCATGGTGCGCCCCTCGAGCCGGAACTTGAGCTGCGGCGGCGGCGCGTTCTCCGTGGTGTCGGTCACCGGCGGCGGCGACTGCGCCGTCATGGAGAGGAGCCAGGTGTAGGGCGGCAGCGCCTTGGCCACCTCGTCCAGCACGTGCGGCCAGACGTAGCGGTTGCCATCCACGCCGCGGATGGTGGCGATCTGCGCCAGCAGCGAGTCGCGGATCCCCTCGGCCCGGCGCTTCTGCCGGAGCAGGTTGTCGAACCGCTTCTGCTCGTCGCGGGCCGACTCGAGCTGCGGCGCCAGCGCGTTGTACTTGGAGTTGGCCGAGATGAAGGCCCAGCCGAGCCCCACGGTGACGAGGAGGCACGCGGCCACCGCGCCCACCAGGAGCGGGTCCTTGACCTTGGTCCCGAGCGCCTTGACGCGCTCGAGGAACTGCTTCGATCCGCCACCTGCGGCCTTGCGCTTCTGGCCGGGACGGAGATTGACGGTAATCATCATGGGGCGTTGTCCTCGGCGGGGCTCAGGCCGCAGTCCGGAGCGCGAGCCCGATCGGGAGCATGAGCAGCGGCGAGATCTCGTCCATGTTCATCGTGGAGAAGACCCCATCCGCCACGCGGAGCCGGGCGAGCGGGTTGGCCAGCTCCACCGGCAGCCGGAGCCGGTCGGCCAGCACCTTGTCGAGCCCCGGGATGCGGCCCCCGCCCCCGGTGAGCCAGAGGCGGGAGATCCCGCCGGCGGAGCGGCTGGCCGACTGGAGGAACGCGGCCGCGCGCTCGATGCCGACGGCCAGCTCCTCGCCGCGGCTCTCGAGGAACGGATCCAGGATCTCGCTCCGCTCGAAGCCCTGCAGCAGCTGGTCCGCCTCTTCCGCCGACAGCCCGCGCTCGCGCTGGATGTCCTCCCGGAAGCGGCGCGTCCCCACCGGCAGGTCGCGCGTGAGCACGGGGATCCCGTCCTCGAGGATGTTGATGTTGGTCATTTCATGGCCGATGTTCACCAGCCCCACCACCCCGCGCATCTCGTCGGGGTAGTTGACCTCGAAGGCGTTGTGGAGGGCGAAGGCATCCACGTCGATGACCGACGCCTGGAGCCCCGCCTCCGCCAGCAGCGCCACCTTGTTTTCCACGAGTTCCCGCTTGGCGGCCACCAGGAGGACCGTCATCTGGAGCCCCTCGCCTTCCGGGTCCAGGATCTGGAAGTCGAGCTCCACGTTCTCCATGTCGAACGGGACGTGCTGCTCGGCCTCCCAGCGGATGACCTCGCGGGCCTCCGCTTCCTTCATCCGGTCCATCTGGATCTTCTTGATGATCACGTCGCGCCCGCCGACCGCGATCACCGCCTGCTTGGTCTTGATGCCGGCCGAGGCGAGGAGACCCTTGATGGCATCGGCCACGATGCCCGGGTCCATGATCTCGCCCTCCACGATGGCGTCGTCCACGACGCTCGTGTAGGCGACCTTGCTCAGGATCGGGTCCCCGGTCCCATGCGTGATGGCGACCAGCTTGATCAGCCCCGAGCCGATGTCCAAGGCCACAGTGGTCTTCTTGCGGCTGAAAAGCCCCATAGTGTCCGACCAGGTCTGAATTGCTGGAAAGAGGGAGTGGCAGGCTATGCTACAACCCGCCCCAATTTTTGTCAAGCTACCAACCTGCTTGAGCCCAACTCAACAAGCCGTTGGAAAAATGCAACTTATGCCGCAGCTAGTCACACGGAACTTGAACGATTCCGGGCTTTTCCGACCACTATGCAGGCCTCATACCGTCGCCACCCCCTACTATCGGGTGACTCGCGGAACTACATGAGGTGCAGCAACCTAAAGCACTGATTTTATTGAAGATAGAGAGAAAATCGCCACCAGATACCCCTCCAGTGGGGGGCGGCTGGTGGCGATCCCTCTTCACGACAGAACGGCGGGCGATCAGGGGATCGCCCGCCGTGGTCCTGCCGCCTCAGCTTACCAGCAGGCCGGGGAGCCTTCCGCGGTGACCGCCGCGTTCGGGCTGTTGGCCGCCACGCCGACGAAGATGCCGCAGTTCGACGGGGTGCCGGTCACGGCCGGGTTGGTCATGGTGGCCTTCCAGCCAGCCGCGTCGATGTAGGTCAGCGTCAGCACGTTGCCCGAGCTCGGGGTGAAGACCACCACACCGCCGGCGCCGGTCGCCGCGTTGGTCTGCGTCGTGGCGCTGGTGGCGCCCGCGTAGTTCGCGTTGTCGGAAAAGGCCTCCTGGGCCGTGACCAGGTTGCGGAGGTCCGACTTCATCGAGGCGACGATCGCCTTCTGCTTGGTGTTGGCGAACTTCGGGATCGCGATGGCGGCAAGGATGCCGATGATGACCACCACGATCAGAAGCTCGATGAGGGTAAAGCCCTTGCGATTCATACAGCCTCCAGAGTTGCAGTAGGACCAGCTACGTAACGATGCGATGGGTGAGCTGACTATTGGCACTGACCAGCGAACCGCTTACCAGCAGGCCGGCGAGCCCTCGGCCGTCACGGCCGCGTTCGGGCTGTTGGCCGCCACGCCGACGAAGATGCCGCAGTTCGACGGGGTGCCGGTCACGGCCGGGTTGGTCATGGTGGCCTTCCAGCCAGCCGCGTCGATGTAGGTCAGCGTCAGCACGTTGCCCGAGCTCGGGGTGAAGACCACCACACCGCCGGCGCCGGTCGCCGCGTTGGTCTGCGTCGTGGCGCTGGTGGCGCCCGCGTAGTTCGCGTTGTCGGAGAAGAAGGCCTCCTGGGCCGT
>JBGAOL010000060.1:0-13819 GCA_044221825.1 Gemmatimonadales bacterium | reverse complement strand
TTGTTCCATGCCTCCCATGACTCACTCCGGCGGGAATTCGAGGTCTCGATCCCCGAGACCGACCTGCTGGTGGACCTGGCGCGACAGGAATCCACCCTCTTCGGCGCCCGCCTCACCGGCGGCGGCTTCGGCGGCTCGGTGGTCATGGCCGCCACCGGGGACACCGCGCCCGTGGCGCTCCGGCTCGCCCGCGAATACCACCGCCAGGCCGGCCGCACGCCGACCATCCTCCTCCCGCGCCTCCCCGCCCAGGACCTGGGCGCGCGCCAGCACGCTGAAGAGGCTTACCGCCGATGACCCCACCGCCTCACCACCTTCCGGCGGCCCTGCCACCGGACCTGGTCTGCCTCTCGCACCTGCGCTGGCACTGGGTGTACCAGCGGCCGCAGCACCTGATGACGCGCGCCGCCCGGCAGCGGCGCGTCTTCGTGGTGGAGGAACCCCGGGAACACGCCGGCCCGTCGAGGCTGCAGGTGGAGCAGGTGGCGGACAACCTGCTGGTGCTCACGCCCGAATGCCCGCCCGGCCTGCCCGCGGCGGAGTGTGAGGCGCTGCAGCGGACGCTGCTGGATGACCTGCGCGCCGAGCACGGGATCGAGGACTTTGCGCTTTGGTACTACACGCCGATGGCCCTGCCCTTCGCCGGGCACCTGGCCCCCGCCGTGACCATCTACGACTGCATGGACGAGCTTTCCGGCTTCGCCGGCGCCTCCCCGCGCCTGCGGACGCTCGAGGCGGAGCTCCTTCGCCGGGCCGACCTGGTGTTCACCGGCGGCCTCAGTCTCTATGAGGCGAAGCGGGACCTCCACCCCGAGGTCCACGCCTTCCCGAGCAGCGTGGACGTGGCGCACTTCGCTGACGCCCGGCGGCCCCGTCCCGATCCCCAGGACCAGGCTGGCATCCCGCACCCCCGCCTCGGCTTCTACGGCGTGCTGGACGAGCGGCTGGACCTGGGCCTCCTGGCCGAGCTCGCCGCCCGGCGCCCAGACTGGCAGCTGGTGCTCGTGGGTCCGGTGGCCAAGATCGCGCCCGACGCGCTGCCGCAGGGCCCCAACCTCCACTACCTCGGCCCCAAGCGCTACGACGACCTGCCGGCGTACCTCGCCGGCTGGGACGTGGCGCTGATGCCGTTTGCGCTCAATGCCGCCACGCGCTTCATCAGCCCCACCAAGACGCCGGAGTTCCTGGCGGCGGGCCTGCCCGTGGTCTCCACACCGGTCCGCGACGTGGTACGCAGCTGGGGCGAGCCCGGGCTGGCGCGCATCGCGGCCACCGCGGCCGAGATGGAGGCCGCGGTGGAGGCCGCCCTCGTCGAGGCGGCCGGCCCGCGCCAGGCGCGGGCCGACCGCTGCCTGGCCGAGCTCTCCTGGGATCGCACCTGGGCCCGGATGGACCAGCTCATCACCTCGGCACTCACCCGAACCGCCGCGAGGACCCGGTGTTCGACTACATGATCGTCGGGGCCGGCTTCGCCGGCTCCGTGGCAGCCGAGCGCCTGGCGGCCGGCCTCGGCAAGAAGGTGCTCCTCGTGGACAAGCGGCCGCACATCGGCGGCAACGCGTACGACCACCACGACGAGCACGGCATCCTGGTCCACAAGTACGGGCCGCACATCTTCCACACCAACAGCCGCGAGGTGTTCGACTACCTCTCGCGCTTCACCGGCTGGCGGCAATACCAGCACCGGGTGCTCGCGTGCGTGGATGGCCAGTTGCTGCCGATCCCCATCAACCTGGACACGGTCAACCGGCTGTACGGCCTGTCGCTCACGTCGTTCGAGCTGGAGAAGTTCTTCGCCTCGGTGGCGGAACCGGTCGGCGTGGCCCGCACCTCGGAGGACGTGATCGTGGGGAAGGTGGGCCGGGAGCTGTACGAGAAGTTCTTCCGGAAGTACACCCAGAAGCAGTGGGGGCTCGACCCCTCGGAGCTGGATGCGCAGGTGACGGCGCGCGTGCCGGTCCGCACCAACCGCGACGACCGCTACTTCACCGACACCTACCAGGCCATGCCGCAGCACGGCTTCACCCGGATGTTCGAGCGGATGCTCGACCACCCGAACATCCACGTGCTGCTCAACACCGACTACCGCGACATCGAGGGGATCATCCCGTACCGCGAGATGATCTACACCGGGCCGGTCGACGAGTACTTCGACTTCCGCTTCGGCAAGCTCCCTTACCGCAGCCTCGACTTCCGGTTCGAGACCCGTGACACCCGGCAGGTGCAGCCGGTGGCCGTGGTGAACTACCCCAACGACTACGCCTACACTCGCGTCACCGAGTTCAAGCACCTCACCGGCCAGGACCACGCGCGCAGCACCCTGGTCTACGAGTACCCCTGCGACGAGGGCGATCCCTACTACCCGGTCCCCCGGCCCGAAAACGCCGAGCTGTACCGCCGCTACCAGCAGCTGGCGGAGGCCACGCGCGGTGTGCACTTCGTGGGCCGCCTGGCCACCTACAAGTACTACAACATGGACCAGGTGGTGGCGCAGTCCCTGGCGCTCTGTGCGCGTCTCATGGGGCTCCGGCGGGCCGAACTCGTGGAGGTCGCGACCGATGCTGGAGCTGTGGGCGGGCGTCGAATGTACCGTTAACCGGGTTGGCGACCGGTACATGGACCAGCTGGTCCGCTCCGGGCACCACGAGCGGACCGGCGACCTCGCCGCCTTCGCGGCACTCGGGATCTCGCGCATCCGCTATCCGGTGCTGTGGGAGCGCACCGCCCCCGATGGCGTGGCGGCCGCCCGCTGGGCATGGCCGGACACCCGCCTCGCCACCCTGCGCGAGCTCGGCGTGGCGCCGATCATCGGCCTGCTCCATCACGGCAGCGGGCCGCCCTCCACCAGCCTGCTCGACCCCGACTTCCCCGCCCGTCTCGCCGACTACGCCTCCGCGGTGGCCCGCCGCTACCCGTGGGCGGCCCTGTGGACGCCCATCAACGAGCCCCTGACTACCGCGCGGTTCAGCGGCCTCTACGGCCACTGGTACCCGCACGCCCGGGATGACGCGAGCTTCGTCCGCATGCTGGTGCAGCAGGCCCGTGGGACGATCCTGGCCATGCAGGCCATCCGCGCGGAGCAGCCGACCGCGCAGCTGGTCCAGACCGAGGACTTCGGCGTCACGTACAGCACGCCCACCCTCGCCTACCAGGCCCGCTTCGAGAATGCGCGCCGCTTCCTCTGGCTCGACCTCATCTACGGGCGAATGCTCCCCAGCCATCCGCTCTGGCGCTACCTGCGCCGCCACGGCATCACCGAGGCCGAACTCGCCTGGTTCCAGGAGCACGCCACCCCACCCGACCTGCTCGGCGTCGACTACTACCTGATGAGCGACCGCTACCTCGACCAGCGGCGCGCGCGCTACCCGGGCTGGACGCACGGCGGCAACCGGCGGCATCGGTACGCGGACGTCCCCGCGGTGCTCGGCTGGCGCCACGGGATCACGGGACACGCCGCGATCCTCGAGGCACTCTGGGAGCGGTACCAGACGCCCGTGGCCATCACCGAGGCGCACGCGGGTGGCCACCGGGACGCGCAGCTGCGCTGGTTCTGGGAAGCCTGGACCGGTGCCACGGCGGCGGCGGCACGCGGCGTGGACGTCCGCGCGGTGACCGCCTGGTCGCTGCTCGGCGCCTTCGACTGGGACCGGTTGGTGGTGGAAGAACGCGGCTTCTACGAACCGGGCGTCTTCGACGTCCGCGGCCCCGTCCCCCGCCCTACGGCGCTGGCCGCGCTGCTCCGCGCCATCGCGGCCGGTGCGCCGTTCGAGCACCCCGCCCTGCATGAACCTGGCTGGTGGCGCCTCCCGGCGCGCTACGGCCACTCCTCCGCCCTGCGCGGCCGTGCCGAGGTGGTGGATGAACCCACGACGGCCCTCCGCGGGACCCCGCCTCCGGCGCCCCGCCACGCCCAGCGCCCCATTCTCGTCGTGGGCAGCGGCGGCACGCTGGGCTCCGCCTTTGGCCGGCTCTGCCGGGAGCGTGGCCTGCGGCACGAGGTCCTGCCGCGGCGCCGGCTCGACGTCACCGACCCCGCGGCGGTTGCAGGTGCCCTGGCCACGCACCGTCCCTGGGCCGTCGTGAACGCCGCCGGCTACGTCCGCGTGGACGACGCCGAGCAGGAGCGCGAGCGCTGCCGCGAGATCAACACCTGCGGCGCCGAGGTGCTCGCCGAGGCGTGCGCCACGGCGGGCATCCGGCTGCTCACCTTCTCCACTGATCTGGTGTTCGACGGCCAGAGCAGCCGCCCCTACCTCGAGAGCGACCCGGTGGCGCCGCTCAGCGTCTACGGGCGCACCAAGGCCGAGGCGGAGCGGGCCGTGCTCGGGCGCCTCCCCTCCGCGCTGGTGGTCCGGACCAGCGCCTTCTTCGGGCCCTGGGATCGCGCCAACTTCGTGACGCAGGCGCTCACACTGTTGCGCGAGCGGCATCCCGTCCGCACCAGCCCGGCCGTGGTGAGCCCCACGTACGTCCCGGACCTGGTGCACGTGGCGCTCGACCTGTTGATCGACGGGGAGTCCGGCGTGTGGCACCTGGCCAACCGCGGCGCACTGAGCTGGGGAGAGCTCGCGCGCCGGGCCGCGACCCTCACCCGGCTCGACCCCTCCCTCGTGGAGGAGTGCGACCCCGCGGTGCTGGGCCACGTGGCGCCCCGGCCGGCCTACAGTGCGCTGGGAAGTGAGCGGGGGGAACTGCTGCCGACCCTCGACGAGGCGCTGGACCGCTACCTCGCCGAGCGCCGGAGCGCCTGATCAGCCGACCAGCTGCTCGAGGGCGGGGCGGTGCGCCTCGAGGGCCCGCACCAGCGCAAACTGCACCCGCGCCCGGTCCAGGTTCTGGCCGGGACGGGTGGTGCGATAGTACCGGTCGCCCTCGAGGAAGTCGGTGAGGAAGCGGAGCCCCTGCTCGTAGGTGATGACGAGGCCGGCGGTGAGGAACCGCTCGCGCTCCGCCGCACCAAGCCCCCCCTGCCCCAGGAACCCCTCGGCCAGCGCGGCGAAGAAGGCCGGCCGCACCTCGACGTCCTTGGGATCGGGATGGTCCTCGGGCGTGGTGCCAGTGAGCGAGCGGATCAGGTCGCCCACGTCGAAGAGCGGGGTGCCGGGCATCACGGTGTCCAGGTCCACCACGGCGAGCGCGCGGCCGCTGTCGGCCTCAAGCAGCACGTTGGCGATCTTCGCATCGTTGTGCGCGATGCGTTCCGGCAGCACGCCGGCCGCGAGCGCCCCCGTGAGCTGCGTGGCGAGGTGCCGGCGCGACACCGCGAAGTCCACCTCGTGCACCGTGGCCGCCAGCCGGTCCTCTTCCGCGGCCACCACGGCCCGGGTCAGGGCGTCGAAGCGGCGGGCGGTGTCGTGGAAGCCCGGCAGCGTTTCCTGCAGCGATGCGCCCGCGTAGTCCGCCATCAGCGCATGGAACCGGCCGAACCCCCGCCCCGCCTCGAAGGCCTGCTCCGGCGCCGTCGCATGCTCCACGGCGCGGGCGCCGGGGATGAACCGCAGCAGCCGCCACCACGCGCCATCCACGGTCTGGATGCCGGGCTCATCCTCGGTGGTGGGCAGCAGGGAGATCACCGTGCGCAACGGATCTTCACCCCGGGCCGCCGCGGCGCGGGCCAGATGGGCGGTCACGTGCGCCATGTTCCGGAGCACCGCGGCCCCGTCGGGAAAAACCAGCAGGTTGAGCCGCTGCAGCAGCCACGATTCCGGCCGCCCGGGGAGGGTCACGTGGTAGGTGGTGTTGATGTGCCCGCCAGTGAGCGGCACGTAGTGCGCCCCCGGCGGTAGGCCCCAGGCCGCGAGTAGCCCGCCTAGGTCCACAGCGCCTCGGGGTACTCGCCCGCCGCGGTGAGGTCCGCCAGCACCTGCCGCACCCACCCGGTGTCCTCGGCGTAGGTGACGCCGCACCACCGGCCCTCCGCCGGCAGGACGTCCACCCGGATGCGGCTGGTGGCGATGGCCTCCTGGATGGCCTCGGGGAGGTAGTACTCGGACTTCTCCTCGGCGCCGTGCGCCGTGAGGAAGCGCGAGAAGCCGTCGGCCATGATGGGGAAGATCGGCGGGAAGAAGGCCCAGAGGTTCATGGACACCGGCACATCGCCGCGCACCAGCACGGTCTCGCTGCCGGTGTGGCCGGTGAAGCCGTCGTCCCCGCGCACCAGGTCCTTGGTCTCCACGATGCGGGCGAGGGTGCGGTCGGGGCGGAGCCGGAGCACCGCGCGGTTGACGCCGCCGGCGGGGCTCGCCGTCTGCTCCATGCGGTAGCCCACCACGGCGTGGCGCTGCTCGTCGGGCGGGGTGCGCCGGAGGAAGCCAGCCACGGCCTCGAGCGCGGGGCGCCCGTAGAAGTCGTCGGCGTTGAGCACCGCGAAGGGGCCCCCGACGGCCTCACGCGCGACGAGCACCGCCTGGGTGGTGCCCCACGGCTTCGTGCGGCCCTCGGGGGGCAGCCGCCCGTCCGGCAGGTCCTCGAGCCGCTGGAAGGCGGTGGCGATCTCCAGCCGGCTCCGGTACCGGCTCCCGATGGTGGCCTCGAACGCCTCGGTGATCTCGGGCCGGATCACGAACACGGCACGGCGGAAGCCCACCCGCCACGCGTCGTACAGCGAGTAGTCCATCAGCGTGGCGCCGCCCGGGCCGAGCGGCGCCAGCTGCTTGAGGCCGCCGAAGCGGCTCCCGAGGCCCGCGGCCAGCAGCACCAGCGTGAGCGGGGAGGCATCGTCCGCCTCCCCGCCCCACGGTGCTGCCCGGGGTCCAGTCGATTCGGTCACTGCCCTCCGGTGGGCGTCAGCGCCCCGTCCCGAAGAGGAGCGCGTTGGTGAGCAGCTTGGCCGGCCCGCGCCAGAAGCCGCGGTACACCGGGTTCTCCGCAAAGAGGATGACGTTCCCGCTGCCCGCCGACTCCACGGCGGCCCACACCGAGTTGCGCAGGAATCGCTCGGTGTTGTTGGGCCAGGTGAAGCCGGCCAGCGTCAGCCGGTCGCCGGTGAAGGCCACCGGGTTGGCGCCGCGCTCCGAGGGCTTGAGCATCCGGCTCGACTCGAGGAAGACCGGAAGCACGTCACCCCGGTAGCCGCCGGTGAGCCAGTGGGTCGGGTCCAGGGTGGCGCGGAAGATGGCCCCGTAGACGTACTCCGGTTCCCGGTTCCCGCCCGCATTCGGCGACACGAGCGGGGGGCCCGCCACGCCGTCGTTGGCCACCGTGGTGTCCTTGGCCGCCGTCGAGTCCGCCTCCAGCGGCTTCACGGTGGTCAGGTCCACTTCCTTCCGCGCCAGCAGGTCCACCGCGTCGCCCATGGCGATGATCGCGCCGCCCGACTCCACCCACCGCTTGAGCCGCTGCGCCCCGTCCTCGCCGAGTTCCCGCCAGAGGCGGCCGGCAGAGGCGTTGGGAATGATCAGGACGTTGTACTCGTCATAGCTCGCGTAGCGGAGCGTCGCCACGTTGACCGGCGTCACCGGCACGCCGAACTCGCGCTCCAGGAAGTACCACACGGCGCCGAACGCCGTCTGGTCCACCCCGTCGCCGCCGGCGAGGAGGATCTTCGGCGCGTGCACCGGCACGATCGCCTCGCTGCCCACGCCCACCTGCCCCGTATCGGCGAAGGCCGAGCGCACCGGCACCACCGTCACGCCGGTCTCGACGGCCAGCGCCTGGATCCGCTCGTGCACCGTGGCCGGGTTCCGCTGCACCCGCACCACGAAGGTGGAGCGCGGGTAGCCCTTCCCGTCCGCCATCAGCGGCTGGGTGCTCATCCCCACGCGGAAGCCCTCGCGCGTCAGCTTCACGGCCAGCAGCGCCCCGCCGTCGCCCTCGTTCGTGAAGATGTAGGCGGACTGCGCCCGCGCCGGTGCCGTCGCGTTCTCCACCGGCACCGTCGTCACCCGCTCGGCGGTGAGCGGCGCCAGGTCATCGCTCCACCAGGCGTCGAGGCCCAGGGTGAGCGGCAGCGACCAGGCCGTCACGTCGTAGAACTCGTATCCCTCGTGCGACTCATCCGGCCCGCGGCGCTGGTTCCGCGCAAACATCGCGAACTGCCGCCGCACGAAGGCCGAGTCGAACGCCGCCGTCGGCTCCAGGATGGAGGTGGCGAGCCGCGCCTCGGGCTGCCGCAGGTCCACCACGTAGGTGCCGGCCGGGAAGGTCCGCCGCTCGGCACCCGGAAGCGTCGCCGCCGCGGCGCGCCCGCGCGGCGGGGCCGCGGCAGGCGGCGTGGGGCCCACATAGGCCACCGCCCGCCCCGTGGTGAACGGCTGGGTCAGCCGCTGCACCTCGATCTCCTCGCCGAGGAGCCGCCGCAGGATCCACTGGAGCCGGGTGGGATTGGTCGCCGTGAAGAACACCCGCCGGAACGGCCGCTTCTCCACCTCGGCCATGCCGGTGGCGTGGAAGTCGTAGAAATCCTTGAGCCGCTGCGCGCGCACCGCGGCGGCCTGCCCGAGCGTCGCGAGCGAGGCCACGTAGTGGTGCGCGATGGCCATCTCGAACGTCACGTACGTCCCGTCGTCCTTCTTCTTCTTGAGCTCGGGGCCGCCGTCGGTCTCGTACGTCATGCCGAGGCCGCCGCGCATCGAGGGCCACATGTCGATGTAGCCCGGGTAGAAGAAGTCGAAGACGTTGCGGACGTAATACTGCCAGCTGTAGCGGTCGAACGCCGCCGCGTTGGCGCGCCCGAACTGCTCGAAGCCCTGGTAGGTGGCCGCCGGGAGGTTCTGGTTGTGCGCCTCGGAGACCGGCGGGAAGAAGTACTGCGACGTGGTGCTGTGCAGGTCCGCCACCACCTGCGGCCGCCAGCGCACGTACACCGCGCCGATCGCCCGGGACTCCGCCTGCGACTGCGCCAGGATGTCCCGGTTCATGTCGAAGCGATAGTGGTTGAACCGCCCCCAGATGGCCCACGGCTCGGTCTGCTCGATGGCGATCGGGTCCTCGCTCCCCACCGCGATGGAGTTGCTCCACGCCGCGAAGCGCTCGTGCCCGTCGGGGTTCTGCGACGGGTTGATGAGCACGACGACGTTCCGGAGGATCTCGAGCGTGGCCGGCTCATCCGACGCGAGCAGCTGGTAGGCGGTCTGCATGGCCGCCTCGAAGCCCGCCGGCTCGTTGCCGTGCACCGAGTGGGTGAGCAGCACCGTCACCGGCGTCCGCGCCGCGAGCGCCTGCGCCTCGGCCGCGCTCGTGGCCCGCGGGTCGGCGAGCTTCGAGAGGTTGGCCCGGATCTCGTCGAGCCGCGCGATGTTCTCGGGGCTCGAGATGATCAGCAGCCGCATCACCTTCCCTTCCCACGTCTTCCCGATGACCTCCGTCCGCACCCGCTCGGGATTCGCGGCGATCAGGCGGTCCAGCACGCCCTGCTGCTGGTGGTACATGGTGTGCTGGCTCCCCACCCGGTAGCCGAGGATGCTCTCCGGCCGCGGCACGGCGGCGCGGTACGGGCCGCGATCGTAGAAGTCGAAATCCTGGGCGGGGAGCACGGCGGGCAGGAGCAGCAGCAGCGCGAGCAGGCGGAGGACGGGACGCATGGACCGGAGGGTGCGGGAAAGACCATGCCGGGACGAGGAATCCCGGGATGGCAACAGTGAATGACCGGCGTGCAGCGTTGGGGACCCGGGGAACCGGGCCGGCTTCAATTTACCGCGCGACGGCGTGGTCGGAAGCGGTGTCGGCCAGGCGCTGGCGGGTCCGCAGGTCCCAGGTCTCCGCCACCACGGCGCCGAGCAGGAAGACCAGCGCGGTGTAGTAGACCCAGCCCACGAAGAGGATGGCCGCGCCGAAGTTGGCGTCCGCCCCGAACGGGTGCGCCGAGGCGATGTTGCGGAGGTACCAGGCGTACCCGCGCTTGGCAAACTCGAACAGCAGCGCGGTGAACACCGACCCCGCCAGCGCCGCCGGCCGCGGCAGCCGTCGCGGCGAGGCATGGCGGAACACCAGGTAGAAGAGCCAGATCCCGAAGCCGAAGGTGGCCGCCTCGGTGACCATCTGGCCCAGCTCCGTCACGAAGAAGGCCAGCCCCGGCCACCGCCCCGCCAGCTCCTGCCCCCGCGCGTCCATCACCGAGAGCCCGGCCGTGAGCAGCGTGTTCACCACGATCAGCACCACGGTGAGCAGCACCATGAAGATGTCGCGCGCCTTCCCCGAGAGGAACGCCACGATCGGGTTGGTGGGGCCGGGGGGCACGCTGCCGCCGTACACCATCGTGAGCGAGGTCCGCACGGAGGCGAACAGCCGGGTGCTGAACCACAGGAAGAGCGGCACCGCGTAGAGCGACACGGTGCCGCGGTTCTTCACGAAGCCCTCGAGGAACCGCGACACCACCGCAAACGGCGTCGTGGTGGCCGGCAGGTCCTCCGGCCGGGGACTGAACCGGAGGAAGAGGGCCTGGATGTCGGTGGCGCTGGTGTAGGGCGTGAGGCGGGCGGCGTAGGTGAGCCCCACCAGCACAATGAGGAGGAAGGGGACCGCCGCCAGCAGCGCGTCGAAGGTCAACGCGCTCGCGAGGAAGGGAATCCGGTGGCGGTCCGCGTGGACCAGGGTGCGGCGCGTGAACGACCACACCCGCCCCAGCGGCTCCGTCAGGACCTCCCGCTTCAGGCGACCGGCTCCTCGTCGTCGTCGGCCGGGGCGGAGGGGCGGCGGCGGGCGCGCGCCTCGGCGAGGCGGCGCTCGAGCTCGCCGCGGATCTCGGCGCGCTCGTCCACCGGCTCGTCGTCGTCGTCGCGGTCGTCGCCGTTGACGAGCTTGCTGCGGCGCTCGCCCAGGCGGTCCTTGAGCTCGCCCATCTTCTCCTCGGCGAGGGCGCGGGCGCTCCGCAGCCGGCGCTTGAGCTGCCGCCGCGTCTCGTCGCCGCTCTGCGGCGCGAACAGGAGCCCCACCGCCAGGCCCAGGAGCGCGCCGAAGAGGATCGGCTTGAGGCTCGAGTCCTCCCGCTCCACGTACACCACGTCCCGCTCGCTGTCCCGCTCGCGCTCGCGTGCCATCGGACTATTCTCCCGCGTCGGCATCGTCCTGGGCCGTGACCAGCTCGCGCCTGAGACTCGCGTGCGACTGGTCGGGCGCCCGCACATGGCGCCGCACCAGCGCGGCCGTGCCGCCCACCTTGAGTTGGTCGAAGAGGAACCCGAACATCTGCTCGAGCTCCGCGGCGATCCTGGCCCGCACCCCGGCGGGGAGGCTCCACACCTCCCGCTTGAACGGCCCGATCGCCTTCTTGCGCGCCTTGTAGTAGAACTGCTCCGGGGTGTCGCCCGCCTTCTTCTCGGACTGGGCGTTCTCGTCGAGCCAGGCATACATCCGCTGCCGCAGCTCCGCCGGCAGCGCCTGGCTGTCGAACACGATGCTCTGGAAGTTGGTGGCCAGGTGGATCTCCGCCGTCTCCAGCCGCGCAAAGTGGCCGAAGGCGTCCTGCGGCAGCGTGCTGGCCCCGTGCTGCACCGCCCCCGACATCCCGTACTGCCGCGCCGCCACCGACAGGGCCGAGAGCGCGTCGAGGTCCAGCTTCACCTGCGCCATGGTGCCGTCCGGCAGCACCACGCCGCCGTGGCTGGTCCCGGTCTGCACCGAGATCTTGGAGAGGCCCTCCATCCCCGCCGGCAGGGCGGCGTTGTAGCCGTCCATGAAGGCGCGGAGCTCCTCCACCGTGCTGTTCTTGTGCCCCACCTCGCCGATCTCGCCGCCCACCGACACCGAGATGCCCTCCGGCTCGATGTCGCGGATGAAGCGGGTGATCTCGGCGCAGCGCTCGTAGTTGAGCCGCTGCTGCTCCGTCAGGCTCGGCTTCGAGAGGTCCACCAGCGTCGAGGTGTCCACATCGATGTTGTAGAAGCCGGCGCCCACCTCCTCGCCGATCAGCTTCTTCACTTCCTCCACCTCGCCCTGCGGGTCGGAGGCGTACTTCTTGGCGTTGACCTGGCAGTGGTCGCCCTGGATGAAGACCGGGAGCTCCCAGCCCTCGCGGAGCGCGGCGCCGATGATCACCGACACGTACTCCGCCGGCCGCTGGTCGGTATAGGCGATCTCCGAGCGTGCGATCTCCACCAGGATGGCCCCGGCGTCCCGCGCCTTCGCGGCGCGGTAGATGGCCCGCGCCGTGTCGTACGCCAGCATGCGGACGTTGATGGCGGGGACCGTGAAGCCCCCGCACTCGCCCCGGCCGCGGGCAAAGTAGATCCCGCCGATCGACGCCGGCCGCACTCCCGTGGCCTGCCCCAGCTCCCAGAGGAGCCAGCGCGCCGCGTCCCGCTCCTTCGGCTCGCCGAAGACCGCCGCCCACACCACCTGGTCGGTGGCCTCGGTGGCGAGCTTCGCGCGGTCGGTGACCTCCACCCGGTCGCCGGCCTGACGGACCGCCCCGCCGTAGCGGGCAATGAGCTGGGCGCGGTAATCAGCCATAAGTTCCTGTCCTCGTAAGAGTTAGCAGTACCGACCGGGCCGAATCTAGCCCCGGGAACCGGGCCCCGCTAGCGCCGCCGCCGCTTGAGCGTCAGGGTGTACGACCCCGTGGTGTGCTCGAAGCTGTTGGCCCGGATCCAGTACCGTCCGTCCTCCGGCAGAGTGACGTGCAACTCCGCCTCGGACCCACGGGTGGCGCCCTTGGTCTCGATGGAGCTGAACTCCTCCGGATTCCGCACCGCCTTGCCGACCAGCACGTAGCTGCCGAAGTCGGGCGACATCATGAAGACGGTCAGCTCGTCGCCGCGCTTCCCCTCGTAGACGTAGGTGTCCACGTAGGTGGTGTCGAAGTTGAGCTCGTCGCGGTCGTTGAGCTCGCCGCGGATGGTCTGGTTGGGCTCGATCTTGTCGCGGCGCACCCGCACGTCGCGGCGGCGGTTGTCGTCCCGGTTCCGGTCGGCGCGGGCGTCGCCCGCCGAGCCGGTGAACTCGAGGCGGAGGGTGTAGTCGCCGGTCTCGCCCTCCTGCAGGGTGTTGGCGCGGATCACGTACTCGCCGTCGGCCGGCAGGCTGAACTCGATCCGGCTGTCGGTCTCGCCGCCGCCGTCGTCGTCGGTGTCGAGCTCCTCCCAGCGGCCGTTGTTCTCGCGGCCCAGGTGCAGGAAGGCGTCGAAGTCCTTCGAGTCGAGGGTGATGAGCACCTTCTGGCCGCGCCGGGCGGTGAAGCGGTAGGCGTCGGCGTAGCTGCCGTCGTCGATCTTCTCGTCGCCGCGGGTGAGGGTGCCGCGCACCTTCTCGCCGGCCTTGATCTCCGGCCGCGGGCCCGACGGGCGGTCGCCGCGGTCGGCGCGGTCGCTCCGGCCGGAGGTGAACTCGAGGTCCAGGGTGTAGTCGCCCGTCTCGCCCTCGCTCAGCGTGTTGGCGCGGGCCACGTACTCGCCGTCGCGCGGCAGGGTGACCTCCACCTGGCTGTCGGTCCCGCCCGCGCCATCGTCGTCGCTGTCGAGGTCCACGAACTCGCCGCTCTCGTCGTAGTAGCCCACCACCAGGTAGGCGTCGAAGTCGCCCGAGCGGAGCGTCACCCGCGCGGTCTGGCCGCGCTCGCCGGTGAAGCGCCAGAGATCGGCGTAGGTGTCGTCGTCGAGCTTGAGGTCGCCCGCCTTGAGCTCGCCGCGGGCGGTGCTGCCGGGCCGGAGCGTGGCCTGCGCCTGGAGGGAGAGGGCGGACAGGGCCAGCAGGCCGGCCGCCAGGGCGACGGTGCGAACGGGACGCATCGGTACCTCGAGAAGGTGATCGGTGAGCGGGGGGATCAGGTCACGTCCCCCGGCGGCAGCCCGAGCGGCTCGGCGGTGTAGCCGGGCCGGCCCATGGCCGCATACGTGAGCTTCTTGCCGAGCTCCACGCCCGGCTGGTCGAACGGATCCACCCCGTA
>JBGAOL010000059.1:0-14310 GCA_044221825.1 Gemmatimonadales bacterium | reverse complement strand
CGCTCTGCGAGAAGGAAGGCCTCGCCCCCGGCGGGGCGGGCGGGCTGGGTGCCCTGCGCGCCAACCTGTCCACCGGCAGCCCGCTCGCCGCGCACAGCTACGACTACGTCTACGGCCGCATCAAGGCCGACGTGCACCTCGCCAGCATCAGCGGCGGCACCGACATCGTGAGCTGCTTCGCGCTCGGCAACCCCGCGGCGCCGGTCTTTCGCGGCGAGCTGCAGGCCCGCGGGCTTGGGATGGCCGTGGAGGTCTTCTCCCCGGAGGGTACGCCGCTCGCCGACGCCCCGGGCGAACTGGTCTGCACCCGGCCCTTCCCGAGCATGCCGGTGGCGTTCTGGAATGATCCCGACGGGAGCCGCTACCGCGCCGCCTACTTCGAGCACTTCCCCAACGCCTGGCGCCACGGGGACTGGGCCGAGCGGACGCCCAGCGACGGCCTCATCATCTACGGCCGGAGCGACGCCACCCTGAACCCGGGCGGCGTCCGCATCGGCACGGCGGAGATCTACCGCCAGGTGGAGCGGCTCGAGGAGGTGGTGGAGAGCCTGGTGGTGGCGCAGGAGTGGGAGGAGGACGTGCGCATCGTCCTCTTCGTGCGGCTGCGCGAGGGGAGCCAGCTCGACGAGGCGCTCCGCGAGCGCATCCGGCGCGAGATCCGCACCCACGCCAGCCCGCACCACGTCCCGAAGAAGATCCTGCAGGTGGCCGACCTGCCGCGCACCATCAACGGCAAGCTCTCCGAGCTCGCCGTGCGCGCCGCCATCCACGGCCGCGCCATCGGCAACGCCGACGCCCTCGCCAATCCCGAGGCGCTGGCGCTCTTCCGGGACCTGCCGGAGCTGGCGTCGTGACGAGCACCACGCCCACCGCGCGCCGCGCCGTCCTCGAGGGGCTCGTGGACTATGCCGGCCTCTTCCCGCCGGCCGGGCTCCCGATGGCCGAGGCCGTCGCCAACTACGCTGCCTACCAGCGTCGCGCCGACCACTGGGCCCTCGGCCGGTTCGTGGTGCCGGTGGCGCGGCTCGGGGAGTTGGAGCAGGCCATCGCCACCCTGGGGGACGAGGCGCGTCTCGGCGCCCGCTGGCCGCTCACCGCGCTGCTCGGCGCCGACCTCGCCGCCGACGCCGAGGCGCTCACGGGGTTCCGCGCCCGTCATCTCCACGCGGGCCCTGAGGTGCTGTCGCTCGAGGGCAAGGCCGAGTCGCCGGCGCGGGTGCGCGCGCTGGCCGCGCAGTTCGGCGAGGGGTACGAGGTGTTCGTGGAGCTGCCGCTCGGTCCGGACACTTCGGCGCTCATGGAGGCGGTGCTCGAGGCGGGCCTCCGCGCCAAGCTCCGCATGGGCGGCACCACCGCCGCCGACTTCCCCGCGCCCGACGCCGTGCTCCGCTTCCTCACCAGCGCCGCGCGCCACCTCGTGGCCTTCAAGGCCACCGCGGGACTTCACCACCCCGTGCGCCGGGACGCCCCGCTCACCTACGCGACCGGCAGCGCCTCGACGGTGATGTACGGCTACCTGAACCTCCTCGCCGCGGCCACCACGCTCTGGCGCGGCGGCACCCGCGAGGAGGCGGAACGCTGGCTCACCCTCGCCGACGC
The DNA here is from genome assembly GCA_044221825.1 of Gemmatimonadales bacterium. GTDB lineage: Bacteria > Gemmatimonadota > Gemmatimonadetes > Gemmatimonadales > GWC2-71-9 > JADJOM01. Next base: position 12,711 of record JBGAOL010000059.1, on the reverse strand, counting down.
GGCCGACCTGCGCGTGGGCGCCGCCGGCCTGGCCTGGCGCGGCCAGCGGCTCGCCGCCGAGGACCTCGCCGCCACCCGCCGCGAGTTCTTCCGCTCGATCGGTTCCTGCTCGTTCACCGAGCCGCTCGAGGAGATCCGCCCCTTCCTCGAGGACCCCGCATGACGACGCCCCGGCTCGACGCCACGCACGATCCCGCGCGCCGCTCCTGGGTGGCCTCGGCCAACGAGGCCGGCGCGGACTTCCCCATCCAGAACCTGCCCTTCGGCGTCTTCCGGCGGGCCGGGGAGGGGACCCCGCGCGTCGGCGTCGCCATCGGGGACCAGGTGCTCGACTGCTGGCTGCTCTCGGGCGCCGGCTTCCTCGACGACCAGCCCGGCGCCGCCGTCGCGTGCCGCGCCCCCTCGCTCAACGCGGTGATGGCCTTGAGCGCGGAGGAACGCCTGGCGCTCCGCCGCCGCCTCTCGGGCCTCCTCGCCGAGGGGGAGGAGCCGCTCACCGCCATGCTGGTGCCGCAGGCGCAGGTGACGCTCCTCCTCCCCGCCGTGGTGGGCGACTACACCGACTTCTACGCCTCGGTGTTCCACGCCACCAACGTCGGCTCCATGTTCCGGCCGGACAACCCGCTGCTGCCCAACTACAAGTGGGTGCCGATCGGCTACCACGGGCGCGCGTCGTCGGTGGTGGTGAGCGGGACGCCGGTGCCGCGGCCCACGGGGCAGCGGAAGCCGCCGGAGGCCGCCGAGCCGGTGGTGGGCCCGAGCCGCCAGCTCGACTACGAGCTCGAGGTGGGCGCCTGGATCGCCGGCGAGAATGCGCTGGGGGAGGCGGTGCCGCTCGAGCAGGCGGAGGCGCGGCTCTTCGGCCTCTCGCTGCTCAACGACTGGTCCGCGCGCGACCTGCAGGCCTGGGAGTACCAGCCCCTCGGTCCGTTCCTGGCCAAGAACTTCGCCACGACGGTGTCGCCGTGGGTGGTGACGTGGGAGGCGCTGGCGCCGTTCCGCGTCCCCGCCTTCCCCCGTCCCGAGGGGGACCCGGCGCCGCTCCCCTACCTCACCAGCGACGCCAATCGCGAGTGCGGCGGCGTGAGCGTCACGCTCGAGGTGGCGCTCGAGAGCGCGCGGATGCGGGAGCTGGGCCTGCCGCCCTACCGGGTGAGCCGCACCAACTTCCGCCAGCTCTACTGGACCCTGGCACAGCTCGTCACCCACCACGCAATGGGCGGCTGCAACCTGCGCCCCGGCGACCTGCTCGGCAGCGGCACCGTCTCGGGGCCGGAGCCGGGGGAGCGGGGCTGCCTGCTGGAGCGCACCTGGCGCGGCAGCGAGCCGCTCACGCTCCCCTCGGGGGAGACCCGGAGCTTCCTCGAGCCGGGCGACGCCGTGGTGTTCCGCGGCTGGTGCGAGGCGCCGGGGGCGGTGCGGATCGGGTTCGGGGAGTGCCGCGGAGTGGTTGGATGACGGGTGGCGCCGCCCTCGGGCGCGGCCGCCCCTAACACGGAAGGAGCAGCACGCATGGCCACCACGCTGACCGACGGCATCGCGCCGGGGCTCACCACCACCCGCGCCCCGTTCATCGAGCACGCCCAGGCCAATGGGCAGCTCTACATCGACCAGCCGTACGCGCTCTACAGCGAGGAGAACCACCGGACCTGGAGCCGGCTCCTCACCCGCATGCACGACCGCTGGGAGCGCTATGCCAACCCTCGCTTCCTCGAGGGCGTGGCCACCCTGCACCTGGATCCCAACCGGGTGCCGCGCTGCGAGGACATCAACCGGTTCCTGGAGCCGCGCACCGGCTTCAAGGCCAAGCCGGTGAGCGGCTACGTGCCGGCGTACCTCTTCTTCGACTCGCTCAAGAACCGCGAGTTCCCCACCACCATCACGGTGCGGGACGGCGGCTCGCTCGACTACCTGCCCGAGCCGGACATCTTCCACGACATCGCCGGCCACGTGCCGATGCACACCGACCCGGCCTTCGCCGAGGCGCTGGTGCGCTTCGGGCAGTTCGCGGAGCGGGCGGCCCGGCGGGCCGGGGAGATCCGGGACGAGGCGGAGCGGATCCGGGTGCTCACCAGCAACGTGAAGGGGCTGGCGCGCTTCTTCTGGTTCACGGTGGAGTTCGGGCTGATGCGGGAGAAGCCGGGCGCGGCCATCGCGCCGGGGCACGTGCGGGCGTACGGCAGCGGGCTGCTCTCGAGCTACGGCGAGCTGGGCCACTGCGTCGAGAGCCCGGAGGTGCAGCGCTTCCCGGCGCAGGTGGAGTGGATGATCAACCAGTACTTCGAGATCCACCACTACCAGCCGCTGCTCTTCGTCATCGACGACTTCGAGCATCTCTTCTACCTGGTCCACGACCTGGAGCAGCGCCTCAACGCCGGCCTCCTCGACAACCTGCAGCCCGGGGAGCCGGAGGTGAACGAGGTGGACCTCAAGAGCTTCCTCGACGCGGCGCTGGCGCGGTAGGGCACCGCGTCGCAGCCTCGAGCGGGAACACACACCCCAGCGGAGGAACTCGTCTCACGACGGGCCCCGCCATTCGCATGGTGAGTCGGCTCGGGTCCGGCAACGCCCCCACCCCCGCGCGGAGCCGGAGCTTCAGGATCGTGCACGGGGTTGAGATCGATGACGGCGGCGCATAGCTGCGCCCTCTGCGCCTCACGGGATGGCCGGGTGCGGATCGCGGTCATCGTGGACGGCGACGCGCGCGCGTTGTCCCGCACCGGCTCGCGTTGTCCTGCGCCATGCGGTTCCGGGGGACGATGGTATTGTGGCCCATGCGCGAGACGGAACGGCCGACCGGGTTCAGCGATCCACGCCATCAGCTGGGGTTCGATGGGGAGGAGGCGGCGCTGGCGTGGTTCGAGGGAGAGGGGTGGCTCATCGAGGCCCACCGCTTCAAGGCCGGCCGGAACGACCTCGACCTCGTGGTGCGGAAGGGCGACGTCGTGGCCTTCGTCGAGGTGAAGACCCGCCACACCGCCACCTACGGGGCGGGCCGGGAGGCCATCGGCTGGCGGAAGCGGCAGGCCATCGCCCGGGTGGCGGAGGTGTGGCGGCTCCGGTATGGCCGGATCGGGGACCTGTACCGGTTCGACGTGGTGGAGGTGTCGCCGAGGGGTGGGGGCGGGCCGCCGCGGGTGGTGCACATCCCGGATGCGTGGCGGCTGTAAGCCTCTGGAGATATCAAAGTGACTGAAAATGCGCCACAAAATCACTCTTGATTCGGTGATTATTCGGTTGTATACTGTGGCAGATAGATGAGTGGAGCAAAATGCGCCACTTTCTCATTTCCCCAGGACAATGAACAGGAGTCAGGCATGGCTGCCGACGAGAGCAAGCAGGAGGCGGAGCGCCGCAAGGCCCTGAGTCTCGCCATTTCGCAGATCGAGAAGCAGCTGGGCAAGGGGTCCATCATGCGGATGGGCAGCGAGCGGGCCAAGGTGGCCATCGCGGCCATCCCCACGGGCGCCATCAACCTCGATGCGGCCATCGGCATCGGCGGGGTGCCGCGGGGGCGGATCACCGAGATCTACGGGCCGGAGTCGAGCGGCAAGACCACGCTCTGCCTTCACCTGGTGGCCAACGTGCAGCGCGCGGGCGGGGTGGCGGCGTACGTGGACGCGGAGCATGCGCTGGACGTGGAGTACGCGCGGAAGCTGGGGGTGGACATCGAGAACCTGCTGGTGTCGCAGCCGGACACCGGGGAGCAGGCGCTGGAGATCGTGGAGATCCTGGTGCGCTCGGGCGCGGTGGACCTGGTGGTCATCGACTCGGTGGCGGCCCTGGTGCCCAAGGCGGAAATCGAGGGCGAGATGGGCGACAGCCACGTGGGCCTGCAGGCGCGCCTGATGAGCCAGGCGCTCCGGAAGCTCGCCGGCGCCATCAACCGCTCCAATTGCGCGGTGGTGTTCATCAACCAGCTGCGCGAGAAGATCGGCGTCATGTTCGGCAACCCCGAGACCACCACGGGCGGCAAGGCGCTCAAGTTCTACGCCTCGCTGCGCCTCGACATCCGTCGCGTGGGTCCGGTGAAGGAGCGCGAGGCGGTCATCGGCAACCACGTCCGGGTGAAGGTGGTGAAGAACAAGGTGGCGCCGCCGTTCAAGCAGGCGGAGTTCGACGTGATGTTCGACGAGGGGATCAGCCACCACTCGCTGGTGGTGGACATCGCGGCGGAGGCCAACATCATCCAGAAGTCGGGCGCCTGGTACTCCTACGGGGACCAGCGCATCGGCCAGGGCCGGGAGAATGCCAAGCTGTTCCTGCGCGACAACCCGGCGCTCCTCGCCGAGGTGGAGGTGAAGGTCAAGGACTTCCTGGGGATGAAGAACACGGCGGCCGTCGGCGCCGGGAACGCCGAGGATGAGGACGAGTAAGCGTCCGGTCCCGGGCCCGGGGGCGCGGATCACCGGCCTGGAGCCGGACCCGCGCCGCCGGGGGGCGCTCAAGGTGTTCGTGGACGGGGTGCATTACGCCACCGTCCACGAGGGCGGCCGGGCGGCCGGGGTAACGGTGGGGCAGGCGTTCGATGAGGGCCAGGCGGAGGTCGTGAACCGGCTGGCCGAGGAGGAGGGGGCGTGGCGGGCGCTGCTGGTGGCGCTGGAGCGGCGGGGCCATGGCACCCAGGAACTGCGCCGGACCCTCAGGCGGAAGGCGCACCATCCGGAGGCGGTGGAGTACGCCATCGGACGGGCGCGGGAGCTCAAGCTGCTGGACGACGCGGAGTTCGCGGTGAACTACGTGGAGACCCGGGCGGCCCGGGGCCGGGGGCCGGGGCGGCTCCGGCGGGACCTGATGGCGCTGGGCGTGGAGCGCCCCCTGATCGACCGGGCCATCACGGCGCACTGGCCGGAGCCCGAGGAGGCGCTGGACCTGGCGCGGGGGCTCGCCGAGAAGCGGGCGCGGCAGCTGGCCGGGCTGGCGCCGGAGGTGAAGCGTCGCCGGCTCATCCAGTACCTGGCGCGGCGGGGATTCACCGGCCGGGGGGTCGGGGAGCTGGTCCGGAAGGTCCTGGCCCCGGCGGGGGTGGGGTAACGGGGCTCGGCGCGGGGCCGGGCCCGCATCCCGCCGGGCCCTGCCGGGCGGTATATTTCCCGCCCTATGAAAGCCGCCGACATCCGCCGCCGTTTCCTCGACTATTTCGTCGCCCAGGGGCACCGTGAGGTGCCTTCTTCGTCCCTCCTGCCGGCCGACGACCCGACGCTGCTGTTCACCAACGCCGGGATGAACCAGTTCAAGCGCACTTTCCTGGGCCAGGAGCCGCGGGACTACGTCCGCGCCACCACGGACCAGAAAGTCGTGCGCGCCGGCGGCAAGCACAACGACCTCGAGCAGGTGGGCCACACCACCCGGCATCACACCTTCTTCGAGATGCTCGGGAACTTCTCCTTCGGCGACTACTTCAAGCGCGACGCCATCCGCTTCGCCTGGGAGTTCGTCACCGGGAAGGAGTGGCTCGGCCTGGATCCGTCGCGGCTCCGCGTCACCGTCCACTACTCCGATGATGAGGCGCGCGGCCTCTGGCGCGAGATCGCCGGCCTCCCCGAGCACCGCATCTACGGCCTGGGCGACAAGGACAACTTCTGGCAGATGGGCGACACCGGCCCGTGCGGCCCGTGCACCGAGATCTACGTGGACCTCCGGAAGCACGCGCCCACCGGCCAGGCCCTGAAGGACGAGGTCATCGACAAGGCGACGTTCGAGGCCATCGCCGAGTCGGGCGAGATGCTCGAGATCTGGAACCTCGTCTTCATGCAGTTCGACCGCTCCGCCGACGGCACGCTGGTGCCGCTGCCGAAGCCGTCGGTGGACACCGGCGCGGGCCTCGAGCGCATCGCCTCGGTGATGCAGGGCGAGGACTCGAACTTCCACACCGACCTCTTCAAGCCGCTGCTGGAGAAGGTGGCGGAGCTCGTGGGCAAGCCGTACGACCGGGGGCCTGCCGGCGGCTCGTTCCGCGTCCTCGCCGACCACGCGCGCGCCGTGACGTTCCTCCTCACCGACGGCATCTACCCCGGCAACGAGGGCCGCGGCTACGTGCTGCGCCGCATCCTCCGCCGCGGTGTCCGCCATGCGTGGCTCCTGGGCCGGAAGGAACCGACGCTCGCCCCGCTCACCGAGGTGGTGGTGCGCGAGATGGGCGAGGCGTTCCCGGAACTCAAGGCGAAGGCCAAGTACGTCCGCGACGTCACCACCCAGGAAGAAGAGCGCTTCCTCGCCACCATCGAGGGCGGGCTCAAGCGGCTCGACGAGCTCTTTGCCCAGGGCGTGAAGACCATCGCGGGTGACGAGGCGTTCAAGCTCTACGATACCTTCGGCTTTCCGATCGACCTGACGCAGATCATCGCCGGGGAGCGGGGCGCCACCGTGGACGCGGCGGGCTTCGAGAAGGCGCTCGACGAGCAGCGCGAGCGCTCGCGCGAGGCGCGGCTCGCGGCCAAGGGCACGCAGGCGGTGCAGGGCGGCGCCCCCGCCGCCGTGCTCGGCGACAAGAAGTCGAGCTTCATCGGCTATCAGGCGGTGGAGAGCGAAACCACCGTGCTCTGGGGCGAGGCGGGGAACGGCACGGCGAGCGTCATCCTCGCCGAGAATCCGTTCTACGCCGAGTCGGGCGGCCAGGTGAGCGACACGGGCACCATCCTCGGCGACGGCTGGGCGCTCACCGTGGAGGCGGTGCGGAAGACGCCCGAGGGCCAGGTGATCAGCGGCACCCTCACCGGCGACTTCGCGCCGGGGAAGGTGAAGGCGTCGGTGGACCGCCAGCGCCGCCGCGACATCGAGCGGAACCACTCGGCCACGCACATCGTCCACTGGGCGCTCCGGAAGCACCTCGGCACCCACGTGCGGCAGCAGGGCTCGCTGGTGGAGCCGACGCGTCTCCGCTTCGACTTCTCGCACCACGGGCCCATCGAGCCGGCGCTGCTCGAGGCCATCGAGCGCGACGTCTACGACCAGGTGCTCGAGAATTTCGACGTCTCGACGCGCGAGATGCCCTACAACGACGCCCTGAAGCTCGGCGCCATGGCCTTCTTCTCGGAGAAGTACGGCGACCGCGTGCGGGTGGTGCAGATGGGGCCGAGCATTGAGCTCTGCGGCGGCACGCACGTGCGCACCACCGGGCAGCTCGGGCTGTTCCGCTTCGCGGGGCAGGGCGGCGTCGCGGCCGGCGTGCGGCGCATCGAGGCCATCACCGGCCCCGAGGCGTATGGCGCGGTGCGGCAGGAAGAGGCGCTCCTCAGCCAGGTGGCCGAGAGCCTCAAGGCGAAGCCGGACCAGCTGCTCCGCAAGCTCGACCAGGTCCGCGCCGAGCGCGAGAAGCTCGAGGCGCGCATTGCCCAGCTCATGAAGAGCGGCGGCGGCCCGCAGGCGGCCGGCGAGACGCTCGACATCAACGGCGTGGCCGTCACCCTCGGCGATACCGACAGCGAGGACCGCGACGAGATCGCGGCCATCGCGGACCGGCACCGGGAGGGGAAGAAGAACGCGGTGCTGGTGCTCTTCTCGGCCGCGGGCCGGGGCGCCGTCCACGTGGCGCTCACCGACGACCTGGTGAAGGCCGGGAAGAAGGCGGGTGACCTGGTGAACAGGATCGCCGCCGTGAGCGGTGGCAAGGGCGGTGGGCGGCCGGGCCTCGCCTCGGCCGGCGCGGGGGATCCCGCCAAGCTCGGCGCGGCGCGCGCCGCGGCGCCGGCGCTCATCACGGAGTGGCTGGCCGGTGGTCGCTGAGGCCGAACTGGAGCGCTGGCTGGCCGCGCACACCGCGGCCGCGCCGGCCACGCTCAAGGAGCGGGTGCTGGAGCACGTGCGCGCCGTGGACGACGGCGGCACCGTGGCCGAGCGGCTGGCGCTGGCGGCGGAGCGGGTGCTGGCCATCGTCGAGGAGCATCCCGGCGACCGCGGCATTGCGCTCGACCTCCTGGCCGCCGACGCCATCATCACCCTGGCCCTGCTGGCCCAGGCCGAGGCGGCGCCCGAACGGCTCGGCGCGTTTGCCGAGGGGCTGCTCGCGGCGGAGCGCGCGGGCTAGGTGTTCGACCTCCACAGCCACCTCCTCCCCGGCGTCGACGACGGCGCCAAGACCCCCGAGCAATCGGCCGCGGTGCTGGCGCGCTTTGCGCAGCAGGGCGTGACCGGCGTCTGCCTGACACCGCACCTGCTGGCCAGCGCGGCGGCGGCGGGGATGCCGGCGGCGCACGTGGCGGCGTGGGAGGCGCTCCGGCCGCTGGCGCCCACCGGCATCGTGCTCTATCGCGGCGCGGAGGTGATGCTGGACCGGCCGCTGGACGAGCGGGTGGCGCGCGACCGCGCCGTGACGCTCAACGGCACCCGCTACCTGCTGGTGGAGTTCCCGCGGGCGGTGGCGAGCGGCACGGTGACGCAGGCGGTGACCCGCGTGGTGGAGGTGGGGCTGGTGCCGGTGGTGGCGCACCCGGAGCGGTACGCCTGCTGCAGCCCCCTCGCGGTGCGCCAGTGGCGCGAGCTCGGCGCGCTGATGCAGGTGGACGGGCCCACGCTGCTGTCGCCCCGGAGCCGCGGGGTGCGGGCGCGGGAGCTGGTGCAGCACGGCCTCGCGGACATCGGCGCCGGCGACAACCACGGCGACGAGCGCGGCCTCAAGGAGGTGTGGGACGAGTTCCACGGGCAGGCGGGCGGCGGGCTGGTGGCGCAGCTCCTGTTCCGGAAGAATCCCGAGCGCCTCCTGGCGGACGAGGCGCCGGCGCCGGTGCCGCCCTTCAGCTTCAAGATCCCGATGCTCGACATCGTCCGCGGCTTCTTCGGCGGCCGCAGCGCGGAGCGCTCATGATTGACCTCGCGGGGCAGGTGGCCCTGGTGACGGGTGGCTCGCGCGGGATCGGGCGGGCGGTGGTGCGGCTGCTCGCGCGCGCGGGGGCCGACGTGGCGATCACCTGCCAGTCGCGCGTGGCCGAGGCGGAGCTGGTGGCGGGCGAGGTGCGCCAGCTCGGCCGGCGGGCGTGGGTGGGGGCCGCGGACCTGGGCGATGAGGCGGCCACCACGCGGCTCATGGCCGAGGCCACGGCGGCGCTCGGGCCGCTCGACATCTTCGTGGGCAACGCCGGCATCTGGCCGCCGGAGGACTACGCGCTCCGGGACATGCCGGCCGAGCGCTGGCAGCGTTCCATGCGCGCCAACCTCGACGCCATCTTCTTCTCCACGCGCGCGGCGCTCCGGCAGATGAAGCCGGGCGGGCGCGTGGTGCTCATCGGCAGCACGGCGGGACAGCGGGGCGAGGCGTACCACGCGGACTACGCCGCCACGAAGGGGGCGATGATCGCGCTGGTGAAGAGCCTGTGCGTCGAGTGCGCGCCGGCCATCACGGTCAACTGCGTGGCGCCGGGGTGGGTGGACACCGAGATGTGCACCGAGGCGTTTGCCGACGGCGGGCGGGAGCGGATCGCGGCGGGCATCCCGCTCCGGCGGGTGGCCAGCCCGGAGGACGTGGCGGGGCCGGTCCTCTTCCTCTGCTCGCCGCTGGCGCGGCACGTCACGGGGGAGATCCTGAACGTCAACGGCGGGAGTGTGCTATGTGGGTAGATGAAGCGGGCAACCTCCAGGGCGACACGAGCGAGGGCGCGGCCCCGCCCCGGCCCACGCTGGTGGAGCAGCAGCGGCGGCTGGCGGAGACGGGCAAGGAGGTGGCGCTGGCCGTGATCCGGCTCGAGGTGGAGATCGCCAGGACGCTGTGGAGCTTCCTCCCCAAGCCGACGCGCACGCCCGGCCAGGGCTGGTGATCCACCTCGTCTTCACCGGCGGCACGATCTCCATGCAGCGCGATGCGCGGGCCGGCGGCAACGTGCCCGCGCATGGCGGCGAGGCGCTGGTGGCGCTGGCGCCGGAGCTCCCGGCGGTGGCCCCCTTCGTCATCGAGGACTGGGGCCGCCACCCGGCGGCGCACATGGGGCTGCCGAAGCTCTGGGAACTGCGCAATCGGCTCGCCGCCATCATGGCCGGGCCCGAGGCGCCGGCCGGGATCGTGGTCACCCACGGCACCGACACCCTCGAGGAGACGGCGTACCTGCTGGCGCGCACGCTGGACCCGCGGATCCCGGTGGTGATCACCGGCGCCATGCGCACCTCGAGCGACGAGGGGTTTGACGGGCCCAGGAACCTGACGGATGCCGCGGTGGTGGCGGCCAGCGCGGCGAGCGCCGGGCGCGGGACCCTGGTGGTGTTCCACGGCAAGATCCTCGACGGGCTCACGGTGCAGAAGGTGGAGGCCACCGCGCTCGACGCGTTCGACGCCCCGTTCGGCGGGCCCATCGGCCGGGTGGCCGACGGGGCGCCCACCTACACGAGCCGGCCCGGGGCGCCACGCTCCCCGGTGGTGCTCCCCAACGGTCTCACGGCGAAGGTGGCCCTCATCCCCATGACCATCGGCGACACGGGCGAGCTGCTGGACCTGGCGCGGCCCACGCACGACGGCGTGGTGCTCGCCGCCTTCGGGAGCGGCAACCTCCCGCCCGGCGCGCTCCCCGCCATCCGCCGCTGGGTGGCGGAGGGGAAGCCCGTGATCCTCGGCACCCGCTGCCCCCGGGGCGAGGTGAGTCCCATCTATGCGTTCGAGGGCGGTGGCGCCACGGTGGTGAAGGCCGGCGCCGTCCCCGCGGGCCCGCGCACGCTGGCGCAGGCGCGGCTCGAGCTCACCATCGCGCTGTCCGCCGGGGTGCCCTACGGGGCGCCCCTCGCCTGAGTCCGCCCGGTTCACGCCATGACCTTCCCCGCGAGCATCGACATCCCGCAGGACGTGCTGGAGATCGCGCGCATCCTCGAGGGGGCGGGGTTCGAGGCGTGGTGCGTGGGCGGCGCCCTCCGCGACACCCTCCTGGGCCAGCCCAACACCGACTACGACATCGCCACCTCGGCCACGCCGGAGCAGGTGCGCGGGCTCTTCAAGCACAACGTCCCCGTGGGCGAGCGCTTCGGCACCATCGCCGTGCGCACCCACCGGCGGCACCACGAGGTGACCACGTTCCGGAAGGACGTGGAGACCGACGGCCGCCACGCGGTGGTGGAGTTCGGCGCGTCGCTCGAGGAGGACCTGGCGCGGCGGGACTTCACCGTCAACGCCATCGCCTACCACCCGCTCCGGCACGAGTGGCGCGACCCGTTCGAGGGGATGCACGACATCACCACGGGGTGCCTCCGCGCGGTGGGCGACGCGGAGACGCGCTTCCGCGAGGACTACCTCCGCATCCTGCGCGGGATCCGCTTCACGGCGCGCTTCGGCTTCACCATCGACCCCGTCACCTGGCAGGCGATGCTCGCCACGGTGGACGGGCTCAAGTACCTCTCGGCCGAGCGGGTGCGGGACGAGTGGTTCAAGGGGCTCCGGACGGCGCGGTCGCTGGCGGAGTTCCTCCGGCTCTGGCGCGCCAGCATGGCGGCGGCGGTGTGGCTCCCCGAGCTCCGCGGGAGCGACGCCATCGGCCAGCCCGATGCGCTGCCGCTGCCGCGGGACCCGGTGCTGCTGACGGCGCTCTTCACGCTGGACCCGGTGGCGGTGCTCAACCGGCTCAAGGCGTCGCGCGCGGAGATCGCGCGGGCGCTGGCCATGGTGTCGGGGCCGGCGGCGCCGGACGGGGAGAGCGCGCTGGCGGTGCGCCGCTGGCTCGCCGCGGTGCACGAGGCGGCGGACGACCTCACCGCGCTCTGGGAGCTCCGCCACGGGATGGCCGCGCCCTGGCGCCGCACGCTCGAGGGCATCCGCCAGCGGGGCGAGGCCACGAGCCGGAAGCAGCTGGCCATCGCGGGGAACGACCTCACCGCCATCGGCGTGGCCGCGGGGCCGAAGATGGGCGCCATCCTCGACCGGTTGCTGCACGACGTTGTGGACAACCCGGCGCTCAACACCCGCGAGCAGCTCCTCGCGCTGGCCGAGAAGCTCAAGTGAACGCCTTCGTCTTTGCGCTGGTGGCGGCGCTCGGGAACCTGGTGGGCGGGTGGGCGGTGGTGCGGAAGGAGCGGCGGTCGCTCGACGTCATCAACCTCTTCCTGGCCTTCGGCGCCGGCTTCATGCTGGCGGTGGCGGTGCTCGAGGTGATGCCGGAGGCGGTGGCGCAGCGGGACGACGCGCCGCTCTTCATCCTGGCCGGCTACCTGGCGGTGCACCTCGCGCAGCACGTGCTGGCGCCGCATTTCCACTTCGGCGAGGAGACGCACAAGGTCAGCCCGGGGCAGGGGTGGGCGGCGCTGCTCGGGCTGCTGCTGCACACCTTCTTCGACGGCGTCGCCATCGCCAGCGGGTTCGAGGTCAACGCGCACCTCGGCTTCCTGCTCTTCCTGGCGGTGTTCCTCCACAAGCTGCCCGAGGGCGTGGCCATGGCGAGCGTCATGATCGCGGGCGGACAGGGGCGGAGCCGGGCGCTCTCGGCGGTGGCGGCGCTCGGCGTGGCGACGATCCTTGGCGTGTTGCTGACCACCGCCATCGCCCCGCTGGCCGCGCATGGGCTCGCGCTCTCGGCCGGCGTCACCATCTATGTGGCGGCGTCGAACCTGGTGCCCGAGTTCCAGACGCGGAAGGACTGGCGGATGCCGGTGCTCTTCTTCGTGGGGGCGGCGGCGTTCTTCGTGACGCGGGCGCTGGTGGAGGCCGCGGGGTTGCACTGACTGGCTCGGGGCTCGCACGCGCTCCCGTAGCGGCGGAGCTGTGCTCCGCCGACTCGATCTCAACCCCCGTGCGCGATCCTGAAGATC
>JBGAOL010000058.1:0-14240 GCA_044221825.1 Gemmatimonadales bacterium | reverse complement strand
CTCGCGGGACGCAGTCTGGCTGCCCTGCAGCTGCACCGTCAGCGCGCCGAACCGCTGCCAGGCGGCGCCTTCCCAGCGCACCACGCTGCCCACGGCATCCCGTCCCGCCTGGCTGCCTAACCACAGGCCTCGCGCCTGCCCGTGCAGGTGGAACCGGGCGCCACCGAGCAGCACGCCCATGGCCTCCCGGCCCGGATGCGTGAGGCCGCTCGCCTCTCCCGTCAGCTCCACGGTAACCGGCGCCGCCACCGGCCGGTACCACGAGCCCGCGAGCCGCCCGAAGCCCCCCTGCGCGCCCCGCCCGAATTCGCGGTACTCCCCCTCCGCCAGCAGCCGGAACGCCGGCCGGAGCCACTCTGCTTCCCCGCCCACCGTCCACAGCCGCCGCGCCGTGGGCGTGGGCGCGGTGCTGCCGAATGCCGCGTCGGCGCGGAGCGTCACCTGCGCCCCGAGCGGGAGGGTGCCGAGGACGACCAGGGCGGCCAGGAGGGTGGCCCGCCTCATGGCCGGCTCCGCGTGGGAGGCAACGGTGTCGTGGGCGGCTGCTCGGCGGCGGGCGGCACGGGGCGGCCGCGCGCGGGCGTCACCAGGTCGTCGCGCATGGCCAGGAAGGCGGCGTCGCTGGCGCCCCGGCTGGCCATCTCCCGCACCGAGCCCCACGCGCGGTCGGTGGCCAGGCCGGCCGTGAGGAGGTCGGCCAGGACGCTGAGCGGCACCACGAGCGGCTCCCCCTGCCGGAGCTGGCGCAGCGTGGCCAGCGAGGGGCCCGTGGCCCCGGCCCGGAGTGCCGCCGCGCCGGCCACCAATTCCGCCTCACTCGCGGCGGGGCCCAGCGCCCCACGGGCCGACCCGAGGTTGGCGGCCAGCGTCCGCACCGCGGCGACGATCCGCCCGGAATCGGCGCCCTTGCTCGCCCCTTCGAGCGCCTTGAGCACCAGCGGTTCCGTCGGGAGGGCCGCGCGTCCCGCGCTGTCCACCACCCGCTGCACCTCGCGCGCGACGCCGGCGGGCAACCGTTCGACGAGGCGCGCCTCCTGGGCTGCCAGCGGGACCGTCATGATCATGAGCAGGAGGCCGGCGAGCCGGCCGGAGTCAGTGCGCAACGGTGATCACCGAGGTGGGGGTGCCGAAGTCGTCGCCGGCGGCGGGGAGGCCGGGGTCGGGGAGCCAGCGCTGGCCGTCCACCAGATAGGCATAACGGTAGCGTCCCGGCGGGAGGCGGAGGGTGAGGTTCCAGCTGCTGCCATGGCGCTCCAGCCGGTTGGCGGCCGGGTCCCAGTCGTTGAAGTCCCCCACCAGCGCCACCTCGCGCGCGGGGGCCGAGACGTGGAAGGCCACCGGGGCCCGGTCGTCTTCCGTGGCTGCCCGGTGCCCAGGTTGCATCATCAACGCCAGGCCGGCGGCCGCCGCGAAGGGCAGCGCCACCGCCAGTCGCCAGCGGCGCGCGGGCCCGCGCACCGGTGGCTCGAGCGCCGCCAGCGCGCGCCTCCAGTACGCTCCATCGAGCGCCACCGGCTGCTGCAGCGTCGCCACCGCCTCGGCGAGCCAGGGCTCGGGTGGGGCCTCGTTGTGCGCGTCAGCGTCCACGGTAGACCTCCTCCAGCCGGAGCCGGAGCGCAGCGCACGCCCGGCTCACCCGCATCTTGAGCGCCGGCACCGACTGCCCGGTCAGCTCGGCCATCTCCTCGTAGCTGAACGCCTCCACGTGCTTGAGCAGGAAGGCCTCCCGCTGCTCCTCGGGCAGCGCTGCGAGCGCGCGGGTCAACTCCTCCCGCCACCCGTCGTCGGCGGGCGCGGCCGGCGCGCTCGCCAGCGCGGCCTCCCCGACGGCCCCACGGACCAGCCGGTTGCCCCGCGCCAGCCGGGTCCGGCAGCGATTCACCAGGATGCGGAACAGCCAGCCCCGCACCCGGTCCGGCTCGGCGCACTGCGGCAGTGCGGTCCAGGCGCGGATCAGGGTGTCCTGCAGCGCCTCCTCCGCCTCCTCCCGCTCGCCGAGCAGGCGCAGGGCAAACCGTTCCAGGCTGGTGCGATGCCGGTCCACCAGCGCCGCATAGCTCTCGCGATCGCCGCCGCGGGCCCGGGCCACCAGCTCGGCGTCCGTCGGGGTCATCTCACAAGGACCCACGGAGGAGGCAAAAGGTCACGTGTGACGTGGAACCGGGTGCGGGGGTCTTGGGGATACGGCGTGGGGCTGGCGGGGGTGAGGCGCCGTGCGGACGAAACTCGTCCACGCCTCCGCCCGGCCGGCCTCGAACGGACGGCACCCACCCCCCGCCGGTTTCCCTCAAGGAGCACGCATGCGCGCATCGATCCGCGCGGCGCTGGTCGTCGGCCTGGGCCTCGTCACCGCCTGCGGCGACGACGGCACCGGGCCCGGCACGGTCGGCACCGCCAGGGGCGATGGGCAGCCCGCCACCATCACTGGCGAGGTGCTGACCATCCGCTTCCAGCCCGACAGCACCTACGTCCCGGTCGGGGACGTGACCATCCGCGTCTACTATCTGGGGGCGCTCCCTGAGGACTCCCTCGGCGTCCCCCCGAACGACAGCTCGCTCGTGGATCCGGTCCCCATCGACCCCTGGGGCATGCCCGATTCGCTCCCCGGCGACTCCACGTGGCCGCCGCCCCGCCCCCGCCGGTGGACACCTTCCCGCCGCCGGTCGACACGCTCTTCCCCCCGGTGGACACGCTGCCGCCTGACACGAATCCCCCCCCGCCGCCCCTCGGGCAGTGCGGCGGGCGCGGCGAGCTCGTCGGCACGGTGAGCACCAACCCGCAGGGCAAGTTCACGCTGCCCAACCTCGAAGCCGGCCGGTACGACCTCGTGGCCGAGGCCCCGGAGGGATACCGCTTCAACGGCCTGGCCTGCGACGTGGCCGCGCGGGGCGGGCAGCCCACGACGGTCCGGCTCTTCCTGGCACCGGCGCCCAGCCCGTAACCCGGCCGGAGCAGTGCACAACACGAAGGGCCGCCCTCCATCTCGGTGGGCGGCCCGTCTCCGGTTGCGCGTCGGCGCCAGGGGCGCCGGCCCATGCGAACGCCGGGAGTCGAACCCGGACCCCTTGCGGGACAGGATCCTAAGTCCTGCGCGTCTGCCAGTTCCGCCACGCTCGCGTGCCTCAAGTATAGCCCGCGGGCGGGGCGGCGGGAGCGTTCAGCGGAGGGCCACCGTCACCGGCAGCGGGCCCCGGCGCTCCCAGTCACCGCGGACCTCCTTGAGGACAGCCTGCTCCACGTCGATCTCATCGCGGGTCCGGACACCGAGCCGCCGGAGCGCCGGCACCGGCGGGGACCAGCCCATGGTGGCATGCTGCACCAGGAAGGTGAGTGCCGCGGCCGACAGCGCGAGCAGGCGCCGCTGACGGGTGCTCGCGGCGAGCACCAGCCCGAGGAGGCCGACCCCGCCGGCCCAGAGCTCCACCACCCGGTTCACGTCCCACTCGTCGCCCAGGTCGTTGATGCGCTGGGAGAGATGCCGGCGGGCCTCGTCACTGTCGCCGTCGAGGTAGGCCAGGTCGGCCTCGAGGCGGGCCAGGGTCTGCCGGTCGATCCGGTCCCGGAGGTCCTGGGCGGTGTGGCGCCGCACCCGGTCGGTCTTGTTGAGGGCCGCGAGGTCGCGCGCCGCGTTCTCGATGATCGGCGGATGGTCCATGGGGCCTCCGGGCTGGGGGGCAGGGGGCGCGTCGGCTTCCGGAAGGGAGAAGCCCGAGCACCACGCGGGGCACACGCGGCTCCCCCAACGACAGCGGCCCGGTGCGCGGATTTGCGCACCGGGCCGCCGGCCGAACAGGGACGGCGAGGGTTACTGCAGCCGGATCCGGATCACCCGCGTCTGGTCGGCGCGGCCGTTGTAGACCCGGAGGGTGACGATGTCACCCTTCGAGCTGCCCCGGAGGGCGCTCCGCAGGTCCGCATCGGTCTTGATGGCGTTGCCCTCGACGCTGGTGATGACGTCCGGGCCCCCCTCTTCCACCGGGAACAGCTCGCCGTAGGCGGGACCGTTCGGGTCCACCTCGGTGATCACCACGCCCTTGGTGGCGCGGTCCAGCTCGAGCTGCTGCGCCAGCGACGGCGTGACGGTCTGCACCGAGGCGCCGAGCGCGTCCACGTTCACCGCGGCGCTGCCCTGGTCGTCCTGCTGCTGGCCCTTCTTGCCGCTGCCGGTGCCGTCGCTGTCGCGCTCGGCCACTTCCGGCTCGGAGGTCTGCTCCATGAGCTGGACGTTGAAGACCTTGCGGGTGCCGCCCTTCCGGGCCACTTCCACCTTCACCGACTCGCCGGGGCGCCGGAAGCCCACCAGCTGCTGCAGCTGGGCCACGTACTCCACCGGCTGGCCGTCGATGGTGACGATCACGTCGCCCGGCTCCAGGCCGGCCCGCTCCGCCGGCGACTGCACGCCGGCCGGGAAGGCGGCCACCACCACGCCACGGATCTCGCGCAGGCCCACGTAGGCCGCGTCGGTCTCGGAGGCATCCCGCACCTCGATGCCGAGCGCCGCGCGCTGCACGTGGCCGGTGGTCACCAGCTGGTTCATGACGATGCGGGCCAGGTTCATCGGGATGGCGAAGCCATAGCCCGAGTAGTAACCCGTCTCGCTGGCGATGGCGGAGTTGATGCCGATCACCTCGCCCTTGACGTTCACCAGCGGGCCGCCCGAATTGCCGGGGTTGATCGCCGCGTCGGTCTGGATGAAGTCGCCGATGGCGGCGCGCCCGCGCTGCAGCGCGTCCAGCCGGCGGCCCTTGCCGCTGATGATGCCGCTCGTCACGGTGAACGTGAACTGCTCACCCAGCGGGTTCCCCACGGCCAGCACCCAGTCGCCGATGCGGGTGCCGTCGCTGTTGCCGAGCGCGGCGGGGGTGAGGCGCGGGGCGTCGATCTTGATCACGGCCACGTCGGTGAGCGGGTCGGTGCCGATGACCTTGGCCTCGAACTCGCGCCGGTCGAAGAGCCGCACGGTGACCTTCTCCGCGCCCTCGACCACGTGGTTGTTGGTCAGGATGTAGCCGTCGCGGGACACGAGGAAGCCCGAGCCGCTGCCCCGCTCCACCTGCGGGCCGCGCGGCATCTGGTGGAAGAACTGCTCCATCCCCGGCGGCACCCGGCGGGCCCGCTCCGTCCGCTGGCTCCGGATGAACACCACGCTCGGCCGCACCTGCTCCGAGACCGCCGCGAAGGCATCCGAGAGCTCGGTGAGCACCCGCGCCTGCGGGATGGCCGGTGCCTCCACCGGCGCGATGGCCGAGACCGGGCGCTGGGCCGGGTTCTGGGCCTCACCGGCGGTGGGGAGGTCCAGCAGGCCCGCGAACAGCAGGCCGAGCGCGAAGGCGAGCGTGACCAGCCCGCCGAACTTGAGCCAATTGAGCGAACGCACCGACATGGGGCTCTCCGAGGAGTGACAGGCGGAATCTAACGGATCTGGGATGCGCTGCCGGTGAGGAGCGTCGCAACACCGCCACCTCCCGTACGCGGGAACCGCACCTCCGGGTTCCCGGCCTCCCTTGTGACCGAGGGACCCCCGGCACGGCGGCCATCCTGGCCGCGCCGGGGGTCCCTCGTCCTACCCGGCGGGGCGCCGCCGCGTTGGCGGCTAACGCCCCGTCCGGCCGGGGGTTAGGACTTCTTCGAGTCGTCCACGATCTCGTAGTCGGCCTCGACCACGTCCTCCTTGGGCGGGGTGCCTGCATCGGCACCCGGGGCACCGGCCTCCGGGCTGCCCGAAGCCTGGGCGCCCTGGTAGAGCGACGCGCCCGCGGCGGAATACGCGCTGTTCAGCTCGTCCAGCGCCCGCTTGATGAGGTCCGGGTCGCCGTTCTTGAGCGCGCCCTTGGCTCCCTCCACCGCGTTGTCCAGCCGGCCCTTGGCGTCCGCCGAGAGGCGGTCCACCCACTCCTTGCTGTCACGCTCGACCTTGTACACGAGCCCGTCGAGCTGGTTCCGGGCCTCGATCTGGTCCTTCCGCGCCTTGTCCTCGGCCGCGTGGGCCTCGGCGCTCTTGACCATCTTGTCGATGTCCTGGTCCGAGAGGCCGCTCGAGGCCTCGATGCGGATCTTCTGCTCCTTGTTGGTGGCCTTGTCCTTGGCCGAGACGTGCAGGATGCCGTTGGCGTCGATGTCGAAGGTGACCTCGACCTGCGGCATGCCGCGCGGTGCCGGCGGGATCCCCGTCAGCTGGAACTTGCCGATGGTGCGGTTGTCCTGCGCCATCTGGCGCTCGCCCTGGAGCACGTGGATCTCGACCGTGGTCTGGTTGTCCTCCGCCGTGGAGAACACCTCCGACTTCTTGGTGGGGATCGTGGTGTTCCGCGGGATGAGCACGGTGGACACCCCGCCCAGCGTCTCAATGCCGAGCGAGAGCGGCGTGACGTCGAGGAGCAGCACGTCCTTCACCTCGCCGCCCAGCACGCCGCCCTGGATCGCGGCGCCGATCGCCACCACCTCGTCCGGGTTCACGGAGCGGTTGGGCTCCTTGCCGAAGAAGTCCTTGACGATCTGCTGGATCTTCGGGATGCGGGTGGAGCCGCCGACCAGGATCACCTCGTCCACCTGCTTGGGATCGAGCCCCGCGTCCTTGAGCGCCTGCTGCATCGGCGGGATGGTGCGCTTGATGAGGTCGTCCACCAGCTGCTCGAACTTGGCGCGGGTGAGCGAGACGTTCAGGTGCTTGGGGCCCGACTGGTCCGCCGTGATGAACGGCAGGTTGATGTCGGTGCTGGTGGTGCTCGACAGCTCCATCTTGGCCTTCTCCGCGGCCTCCTTGAGGCGCTGGAGCGCCATCGGGTCCTTGGAGAGGTCGATGCCCTGGTCGCGCTTGAACTCCTCCACCAGCCAGTCGATCAGGCGCAGGTCGAAGTCGTCGCCGCCCAGGTGGGTGTCGCCGTTGGTGCTCTTCACCTCGAAGACGCCGTCGGCGAGCTCGAGGATCGAGATGTCGTAGGTGCCGCCGCCCAGGTCGAAGACCGCGACCTTCTCCTCCTTCTTCTTGTCCAGGCCGTACGCGAGCGCCGCCGCCGTGGGCTCGTTGATGATGCGGAGCACCTCGAGGCCGGCGATCTTGCCCGCGTCCTTGGTGGCCTGCCGCTGGGCGTCGTTGAAGTAGGCCGGCACCGTGATCACGGCCTTCTCCACCTTGGTGCCGAGGTAGTCCTCGGCGGTCTGCTTCATCTTCTGGAGCACCATCGCGGAGATCTCGGGCGGGGTGTACTTCTTGCCCGCGATCTCCACCGCGGCGAGGCCGTTGGTGCCGGCGTCGATCTTGTAGGGGACGCGCCGGGTCTCCTCGGTGATCTCGTTCATGCGCCGGCCCATGAAGCGCTTGATCGAGAAGATGGTCTGCTTGGGATTGGTGACCGCCTGCCGCTTCGCCACCTGGCCGACCAGCCGCTCGCCGTCCTTGGTGAACGCCACGACCGACGGCGTCGTCCGGCCGCCCTCGGCGTTGGGGATGACGACGGGGTCGCCGCCCTCCATCACCGCGACCACCGAGTTGGTGGTGCCGAGGTCGATGCCAATGATCTTCGAAGCCATGGGGTAAGTGTCTCCGGGTGCGAGTTGGGCGGGCCGTCCAGTCCGGGCGCCCCGCCTCGATTACGTCCGCCCGTGGCAGGGCAAGCGCCGTACCGCACTTTTCGGCCACATTGGCAGGAATTGGCAGTGACCCGCCCGGCCGATGGCGGCTGCCAACTGCCAGCCCCTACATTCCGCCATGTTCCCGATCCGCGATGACAACCCGACCCTCCGGACTCCGGTCATCACCTGGGGCCTGATCGTGGCCAACGTCGCCATCTGGGTGCTGGTGGAGGGGATGGGAAACGGGCAGGCGCTGGGCCGCGCTATCTGCGAACTGGGCCTCATCCCGGGGGAGCTGCTGCAGCGGATCCCGGCCGGCACCCAGCTGCCCATCGGTGACGGGATGGCCTGCGTCATCCTGCCCGAGCCCACCTGGTATGCTCCGCTCACCTCGATGTTCCTGCACGGGAGCTGGCTGCACCTGCTCGGCAACATGTGGTTCCTGCACGTGTTCGGGAACAACGTGGAGGACGTGATGGGGCGGGGGCGGTTCCTGGCGTTCTACCTGCTTTGCGGGCTCGCGGCCGCCTTCGCGCAGGTGGCCCAGAGTCCCGATTCCATCATCCCCATGGTGGGTGCCTCGGGCGCCATCGGGGGCGTAATGGGGGCGTACGTGGCGCTCTATCCGCGGGCGCGGGTGCACACCTTCGTCTTCCTGTTCTTCCTCGAGCTGCCCGCCTTCGTGATGCTCGGCTACTGGTTCTTCCTGCAGCTGGCCGGCAGCGCCGCGTCGCCGAGCGAGGGGGGCGGGGTGGCGTTCTGGGCGCACGTCGGCGGCTTCGTGGCGGGGCTCGTCCTCTCGCGGCTCTTCCGCAATCCCGACCTGCTCGCGATCCACCGGCAGATGACCCGTCTCCACTTCCGTTCATGAGCACCTGTCCTCCCTGGCTCGAGGCGCGCCGTCGCGAGCACGGCATCGGCGCCGTCATCGATCACACGCTGCTCCGCGCCGACGCGCGCCTGTCCGAGATCACCCGCCTCTGCGACGAGGCGGTGGGGCTCGGGCTCGGGCAGGTGTGCGTCAACGGGCAGTGGGTGGCGGCGGCCGTGCAGCGGCTGGCGCGGGCGCCGGTGCGCGTGGTCACGGTGGTGGGCTTCCCGCTCGGCGCCAGCGGTGCGGCGGCCAAGGCCGCCGAGGCCCGCCTCGCGGTGGGCGAGGGGGCGCACGAGGTGGACATGGTGATGGCGCTCGGCTCCGCCAAGGCGGGCCGCTGGGACGAGGTGGGCGACGAGATCACCCGCGTGGTGGGGGCGGCGGACGGGCGGCTGGTGCGGGTGATCGTCGAGTCGGCGGCGCTCACGTCCGAGGAGATCAGCCGCGCGGCGCGCACCGCGGTGGCCGCGGGCGCGGGGTCGGTGAAGACCTCCACCGGCTTCCACGCCGCCGGCGGGGCCTCGGTGGAGGCGGTGAGGCTGCTGCGTGAAGCCGTCGGGTTGGACACCGGCGTCAAGGCGAGCGGCGGGATCCGCACCGCCGAGCAGGCGCTGGCGCTGCTCCGCGCGGGGGCGGACCGGATCGGCACCTCGGGGGCGGCGGGATGGACGGCGGTGCTCGGCGGGGCGGCCCCCAGCCTCGAGGAACTCCTGGCCGGCGGCTGAGTCGCTGGGGCGCCCTCAAACGACGCAGCGGCCGGATCACTCCGGCCGCTGCCGTGTTTCCGGGCCCCTCGCCGTGTCAGGCGGGAGCCGGCGCGGTGGGGGCGGCCTCGACGACGATCTCCCGCGCAAAGACCTTTTCCAGCACCCGCGCCTGCTCCGTGGCGCCCCAGCACTCGAGGCTCAGGTCGGCCCCGGCGAAGCGCGGGATGGCCTTGATGGTGAGCCGCGTGGGGCAGAGCTCGATGGCCACCTTCTCCACGATGGCGGTGTGTCCGCGGTCGAGCCCCTCGGCGATCCGGAGCATCCCGGCCAGCCGCCGCACGATGGCGCGGTCGCCGTCGGGCAGCGCGGCAAACTCCTGGTGCCGCTTCTTGGGGCCCTTGCCGTGGTGATAGCGCGCCACGAGCGCCACCAGCTGGCGCTCCCGCGGGGAGAAGGGAAGGCGGTCGCCGTGCAGGATGAGCTGGTAGCTGTGGCGGTGGTGGCGCTGGTAGCTCACCAGCTGCCCCACGTCGTGCAGCAGCGCCGCCGCCTCGAGGATGCCGCGCTCCTCGGGGGCCGCGTCGAGCTTGTCGCCGAGGATGTCGAAGAGGTTGAGGGCCAGCTCGCGCACGTGCTCCACGTGGCGCCGGTCGGAGTGGCAGCGCTCGGCGAACTCGCGGATGAGCCGGAGCGGCTCCACCGCCGCGGGCGAGGCCTCGGCGCCGGCCATCTCGAGCAGCAGCCCCTCGCGCAGGCCGAAGGCGCTGACCTTGACCTCGCGTGCCTCGACGCGCGCCAGCAGCTCGGCGGTGACGGCGAGTCCCGCGATGATGATGTCGGCGCGCATGGGGTTGAGGCCGGGCACGGTGCGGCGCCGCTCGGGGCTCATCCCGGCCAGCCACTCGAGCAGGTGCTCCACCTCGGAGACCGTGACGGCGGTGCCGTGCACCGGGTCCTCGGGCGAGAGCCCGCGCCGCGCCGCCGACATGCGGCCCAGGTTGGTGAAGCTGCCCCCGGAGCCAATGACGGTGAGCGCCGCCCAGTCGCGGAGCGGGAGCTTGCGGCGGAACTGGCGCCGCAGGTGCTCGCGCAGCTTGGCCACGGCCTTGCGGCCGTCCTCCGACTCCGCCAGGTGCAGCTCGGTGAGGCGCACCGCGCCGAGCGGCAGCGACAGGGTGTGCTCGATGAGGCCGTCCACGGCGCAGATGAGCTCGAGGCTCCCGCCGCCGATGTCGGCCACCACGGTGCGGCCCACCTCGAGGGGGAAGTGGTGCGCCACCGAGCGGTAGCTCAGGGCGGCCTCGGTGTCGCCGTCGATGATGCGGAGGTCGAGGCCGGTGGCCTCCTTGACGCGCGCCACGAACTCGGCGCCGTTGGTGGCCTCGCGGACGGCGGAGGTGGCCACCGCCTGGATGCGGCTCGCGCCGCGGCGCTCGGCCACGTTCTTCATCCGGCCCAGCGCCTCGATGGCGCGGTCCATGGCGTCCGGGTGGAGCCGGCCCGTCTGGGCCACGCCGTGGGCGAGGCGTGGCTGTTCCTTCACCTCGTCCACGACGGTGAGGCCCGAGTGCGGCCCGTACTCCGCCACCAGCAGGCGGACCGAGTTGGAGCCGACATCGATGGCGGCGAGGCGCTCACGCCGCTCGGGAAGCGGGACGACCGTCATGGGACTCCTAGGGCAGCGGCAGCCGTTGCGCGCCCGAGGGCCGCGGGTCGCCGCGGTCCTCGGCGTGGTGCTTGATGGACTTGCCCTCGACCAGGAACACCACGTCCTCGGCCACGTTGGTGGCCAGGTCGGCGATGCGCTCGAGGTTCCGGCTCACCAGGAACAGCTCCATGCCGGAGCCGATGGTGTGCGGGTCCTCCATCATGTGGGTGAGGAGGATCCGGAAGGTGGAGCGGTTGAGGTGGTCCACCTTGTCGTCGCGGCGGCAGATCTCGCGGGCCTCGGCCGCGTCGCCGCGGATGAAGGCCTCGAGGGCGTCGGAGAGCATCTCGCGCGCCAGGCGGGCCATCTCCACCAGCTCCGGCTCCGGCGCGATGGGCCGCGCCTGCGCCAGCCGCTCCGCGGACTGCGCGATGTTCACCGCGTGGTCGCCGACCCGCTCCAGGTCGTTGGCGATCTTGAGCGCGGAGGTGAGCATGCGCAGGTCCCGCGCCATGGGCTGCTGCAGGGCGAGGAGGTTGATGCAGGTCTCCTCGATCTCCATTTCCATGCGGTCGATGGCGCGATCGCCGGTGATCACGGCCCGGGCCTTGGCGGGGTCGCGCTCCAGCAGCGCCTCGACGGCCACGCTCACGGCGGCCTCGGCCTCGCCCGACATGGTGAGCAGGCGGGTCTTGACCTCGTTCAGCTGGTCGTGGAAGTGGCGGTGCGTGTCGAGGCTCATCCGAATCTCCCGGTAAGGTACGCCTCGGTCCGCGGGCTGGCGGGGTTGGTGAAGACCTGCTCGGTCTCCCCGACCTCGATCAGCTCGCCCCGGTCGAAGAACCCGGTGTAGTCGCTGACGCGGGCGGCCTGCTGCATGTTATGCGTGACGATCACGATTGTATAGTCACGCTTGAGCTCGTGAATCAGCTCCTCCACCCGCTGGGTGGCGATCGGGTCGAGCGCCGAGCAGGGCTCGTCCATGAGCAGGACCTCGGGCTGGTTGCCGAGCGCCCGCGCGATGCAGAGCCGCTGCTGCTGCCCGCCGGAGAGGCCGGTGCCGGGCTGGTCGAGGCGGTCCTTCACCTCGTCCCAGAGGGCGGCCTGGCGGAGGCACTTCTCCACCAGGTCCGGGAGGTCCCGCGGGGCCACCAGCCGGTTCAGCTCGGCGCCGTAGGCCACGTTATCGAAGATGGACTTGGGGAACGGGTTGGGCCGCTGGAACACCATGCCGACCCGCTGCCGGAGCGCCACCAGGTCCATGCCCGGCCCGAAGATGGACTGGCCATTGAGCAGGAGCTCGCCGCCGTAGCGGGCGCCGGGGAGCAGGTCGTGCATCCGGTTGATGGCACGCAGGAAGGTGCTCTTGCCGCAGCCCGAGGGCCCGATGATGGCCGTGACGGCCTTCCGGGGCACCCGGAGCGTGATGCCCTTGAGCGTGGGCTCGGTGGCGGCGCCGTACCAGAACTTGAAGTCGCGCGCCTCGACCGCGGGGGCGGTGTCCGCCATGGGCACGGCGGGGCTGCTTCGCCGCGCCAGCGTGGTGCGGAGGAGCGGCGTCGGCGCCGCGCTCGGTTCCGGGGAGAGCGTATTCATCCGAACCGTCCCGTGATGTAGGCCTCGGTCTGTTCCTGCACCGGGCGCGTGAAGATCTGCCGGGTGGGCCCGGTCTCGATCATGCTGCCCATGTAGAAGAACGTCGTCGTGTCGCTCACCCGCGCGGCCTGCTGCATGTTGTGGGTGACGATCACGATGGTGAAGTGGCGCTTGAGCTCGAAGACCAGCTCCTCGATCCGCTGCGTGCCGCCGGGGTCGAGCGAGGCCGTCGGCTCGTCGAGCAGGATCACCTCCGGGCGCGGCGCGATGGTCCGCGCAATGCAGAGCCGCTGCTGCTGTCCGCCCGAGAGCGCCATGGCGCTGGCCTTGAGGCGGTCCTTCACCTCGTCCCACAGCGCCGACTGGCGCAGCGAGCGCTCCACCACCTCGTCCAGGTCCGCGCGCGAGAGGCGCCGCTCGAGCTTGAGCCCCGCCGCCACGTTGTCGTAGATGGACATGGTGGGGAACGGGGTGGGCTTCTGGAACACCATGCCGATGCGGCGGCGGAGCTGCATGGGGCTCACCTTCGGCGCGTACACGTCCTCGCCGTCGAGCAGGACCTTGCCGGTGATCCAGCCGCCGTCCACCAGTTCGTGCATCCGGTTGAGCGTCCGGAGGTACGTGCTCTTGCCGCAGCCCGAGGGGCCGATCAGCGCGTTCACCGTGTTGGCGGTGAACGTGAGGGACACGTCCTTCACCGCCGTGAACTTGCCGTACATCGCCGTGAGGCGGTCGGTGGCCAGGTGCACCCGCGGCTCAGCCATGGGCGGTGAACCTCCGCCGGGTGGCGAGCCGCGCCGCGAGGCTCAGCACCAGCACCACCAGGATGAGCACCAGCGCCGTGGCCCAGGCGTACTGGTGCCACTCCTCGTACGGGCCGATGGCGTAGGTGTAGACGGTGAGCGGGAGCGCGGCCATCGGCTCGTTGAGGCGGTAGCTCAGGTACTGGCTGCCGAGCGCGGTGAAGAGGAGCGGTGCCGTCTCACCCGCCACGCGGGCCACGGCGAGGAGGCTGCCGGTCACGATGCCGGGAAGCGCTGTGCGCACCACCACGCCGAGGCTGGTGCGCCAGCGCGGGTAGCCGAGGGCCAGCGCCGCCTCCCGGAGCGAGTTGGGCACCAGGCGGATCAGCTCCTCGGTGGTGCGGAGCACCATCGGGATCATCAGCATGGCCAGGGCGCAGCTGCCGGCCAGGGCCGAGAAGTGCTTCTGCCGCGCCACGATGAGCGTCCAGGCGAAGACGCCCACCACGATGGACGGCGTGCCGTTCATCACGTCCGCCAGGAAGCGCGTGGCCTTGGCCAGCCGGCTGCCCGCGTACTCCGCGCAATAGACCCCGGCCGCGATGCCGACCGGGAGGCCGATCAGGCTGGCGCCGCCCACGATGATCAGCGTGCCGACGATGGCGTGAAGCACGCCGCCCCCGGTCTCGCCGGCCGGCACCGGCTCGCGGGTGAAGAAGGCCACCGACAGGCTGCCCGCTCCCTTGGCCACCAGGTTCAGCAGGATGAAGAGGAGCGGGAGCACCGCCAGCACCACGGCCACCACCATGAGCCCCACCATGGCGTTGCTCTTGACCCGGCGGAAGACGCGGCGGTTCACAGGCCCTTCCCCCCGGCCGGCGCCCCGCGGGAGACGCGCCAGATGAGGAGACGCGCGGCCGCGTTGACCAGGACCGTGATCACGAAGAGCACCAGTGCCACGTAGGTGAGCGCCGCGAAGTGGATGTCGGTGGCCGCCTCGGAGAACTCGTTGGCGATCACCGCCGCCATGGTGTACCCGGGCGCAAAGAGCGACGCGGCGATCTCGTGCCGGTTGCCGATCAGCATGGTCACGGCCATCG